>CAYYSM010000521.1:0-1502 GCA_964474225.1 uncultured Hyphomicrobiaceae bacterium | reverse complement strand
AGCAGCACTGCGGCGAGCAGCAGATGATAGCCGATCGCTCGCAGGTTCAGCTCGTTGCGCCCGGCCAGGATCGCCGCGAAGGGCCAGAACGAGGTTTTCTGCCGCCAGCGCGCCCAGGCTTCGCCCCACTCGCGCGCCTTGCGCTGCTCCTGCCGCCAGGAGCCGAACAGCGCCACGATGATGATCGCGCCGAAGAACAGCAGCGCGCGCCACGAGGGCTGCGATATGATGTGCGTGATGCCCCAGATGCCGATCCCCCACATGACCGGGTGGCGGGTGATCCCGAAAATCCCTTTGGAGATATCGACCTTTTCGATCGCCCCGCCCTGCCCCACGGCGGACGGGTTCGGCCGCCCCAGACCGCCGGTGATGAGCGCAAAGGCGGGGAGCAGCAGGATTGCCTGAATCCAGACCCAGACCGGGCCGGGATACCAGAGCTGCGCGCCGCGCGGGACGTCGTAAAAGGCAATGATGAGCCAGGCCAGCGTCGCTGTCGCGCCTATCGAAAACGCCAGCAGATAGACAGGCTCGCCGAACCGCTTGACCGCCCAGCCCCGCAACGGCGACGACGGCACCATGTGAAACCCGACGAAAGCAAGCGCGGCGACGGCAAGCTCGATCATTGTCCCCCCAACCGGCGTTAGTCCCTCAGGCGCGCGGCCACGTCACTGACATCGCCCATGGCGAGATACTGCAACTCCCTTATCAGCCGGATCGTCGGTTTCAAAGCGAAACAGATCGAGCCGATGAGAAACATCCAGGTCCCTGCGTAGGTGAGGCTGGCGTAGAAGAAAAACACCGAGCCGATGATGAACAGGAAGGCCGCGGAGAAGTCCACGATCGTGTAGAGGATTTCCCAGGCCGCGTAGATGCGCGCATGGCGCGGCGTGCGCGTGCGGTTTGCAGGATCGAAAAGTCTCATGCCGGTCCCTCATTCGTTGCAGGCCGGCACAAGGGATAGCGGAACAGGGGTGCGATTTTCTTAACCGCGATGTGCGTTAAGACGTTCAAAGCCGGCGGCGAGATCGCGCTTGAGATCATCGACATCCTCCAGCCCGATATGGAAGCGCAGCGCTGGGCCTTCGGCCTCCCACCTGGTCACCGAGCGGTACGGCGAAGGGTCGAACGGCACGACGAGGCTCTCGAAGCCGCCCCAGGAATAGCCCAGCCCGAAGAGCCTGAGGCCGTCGAGCATGGCGGCAACCGCTTGTTGCGAAGCGCGATGCAGGATCACCGAGAACAGCCCCGACGCGCCGCTGTAATCCCGCTGCCAGATGGCATGGCCGGGATGCTCGGGCAGCGCCGGGTGCAGCACGCGCGCGACCTCCGGCCGCTCGGACAGCCAGCGCGCAATGTCCAGCCCCGCCTGCTGGTGCCGCTCCAGCCGCACGCCCATGGTGCGCAGGCCGCGCAAGCCCAGAAAGCAATCCTCCGGGCCGGGGCAGAGGCCGAAGTCGGTATGGATCGCTTCGATCCGCTCGGCAGCGCGTTCGTTCGCGGTC
>CAYYSM010000520.1:0-1515 GCA_964474225.1 uncultured Hyphomicrobiaceae bacterium | reverse complement strand
GCTCATCGGCTCGGAAGGCACGCTCGGCATCATTACCGCGGCGGTCCTGCGGCTGTTCCCGCGCCCGGCGGAGCAGGCGGCGGCCTTCGTCGCGCTGGAGTCGCTGGACGATGTTGCGCGGCTGTTCGAGATGGCGCAGGCGCAGGCTGGCCCCGCGCTCACAGCGTTCGAGTTCATCCCGCGTATCGCCCTCGACTTCCTGGAAAAGCATATGCCCGAGGCGCGCGATCCGCTTGAGACGCGGCATCCGTGGTACGTGCTGATGGAGGTGTCGGGCTCGCGCCCTGACGGCGCGGCGGCGGGCGCGCTTGAAGCGCTGCTTGAGCAGGCCTTCGAGGCCGAGCTCGTCAGCGACGGCGCGGTCGCCGCATCGCTGGCGCAGGCGCAGGCGTTCTGGGATCTGCGCGAGCGGCTATCCGAGGTGCAGAAGTATGAGGGCGGCTCCGTGAAATGCGACGTCTCGGTGCCGGTCAGCAAGCTGCCGGAGTTCGTGCAGCGCGCGAATGCGGAGGTGGAGCGCATCATGCCCGGCGCGCGGCCGTTCCCCTTCGGGCATTTCGGGGACGGCAACGTGCACTATAACGTCAATCAGCCGGTGGGCATGGACAAGGACGCCTATCTCGCGCGGTGGGACGATATCGCGGGGGCGGCCTATGGGCTGGCGGTCGAGCTGGGCGGGTCGATCAGCGCGGAGCACGGTATCGGCCGGATGAAGCGCGACCTGCTGCCGCGCGTGAAGGATGACACCGAGATGTGGATGATGCGCACGCTGAAGCAGGCGCTCGACCCCAACGGCATCCTCAACCCCGGCAAGGTGGTTTAGCTCTACCTGAAGATTTATTCGCTGGCCCGGCGTCGCCCTCGGGTTCTTTCATGCCTTAACGAGACGCAAGCGAGCAGCCGGAAGGCTGTCGGATATTTGAAGGTTCAAAAAACTTCGGTATCTATCGAGGTCGAAACTGACGGGGGGATTGATGATACCGGACTATGAATCTTTGATGAGGCCAGTGCTCGAATGTGCCGCGGAGGGTGAGTGCCGCATTGGCGATGTGGTCGAAAGGCTGGCCGACCAATACGCTTTAACCGACGAAGAACGCAGCGAGCTCCTACCCAGCGGAAGACAGACACGCTTTGCAAATCGGGTTCACTGGGCAAAAAGTTATCTTAAACAGGCTGGTCTTGTTCGAGCTACCAAGCGCGGACACTTCATTATCACCGAACGCGGAAAATCAGCGCTCCTTGATACTTCCTCTCGGATAAACAAAAGCTTTCTAGATCAATTCGAAGAATTCCGTGAATTCCAAAATAGGGCGAAATCTAACGAAAACACCGATGCAGGTGAAGTTAATGGTACTCATAATGCTGCAACCCCGGATGAGGTTTTACGGGCAGCACACCAGCGCGTGAATGCAGCTCTAGCAGCGGACCTTATCGATCGCGTTCGTGAGGCGTCGCCCTATTTTTTCGAAAACCTGATTATCCAGCTATTGCTGGCCATGGGCTATGGCGGCTCAT
>CAYYSM010000519.1:0-1517 GCA_964474225.1 uncultured Hyphomicrobiaceae bacterium | reverse complement strand
GTCGAGCCGCCGGATTCATCCGGCGCGGCCGCGCGGCATGAATGCCGCGGCTCGAACAGCTGGTCCGGCTCGAGCACGTAGTCGCGATACTTCTGAAATGCAGTATGAGTCCTCGGCCGCGCGAAGATCGGTGGACCGGCACGCCGACACTCAAAGCGCCTTCGTACGCCCCGGCATGGCCACCGGGTAGTTGCCGTCTTTGTCGGGCATCACCGGCGGTTCGCTGTCCATCGTGAGACTCTCCAACCCCGGAGCCAGCACCAGATCCGATGCCAGCGCCTGCTCCCAGGTAACCTCCTTGCCCGACTCGGCCGCCATCCGCCCGAGGATCCCCGCCAGCGCCGCGTACGCGGACCGCTCCGTCTCGTTGTACCGCTTGTTCTGCCGGATCGCCTCCACCAGTCGATCGAGCTCCACCTGGTACGGATCGTCCTTCTCGCCTTCGTAACGCCAGATGATGTTCTCTTTCGTTGTGTTGTGTCCCTTGTAGACCAGCGGGTCCCGTATCCCTTCGCCCAACACCGCCGAGCCCTTCGCCCCGTGAATCACGACACCCCAGAAGTTCCAGCACTTATCCATGTGCCGGCCCTGGCCGAACATCCGCGTCCCGTCGGCAAACGAATACTCCACCGCATAGTGGTCGAACAACTGATCGGGCCTGGTGCGAACCTGCCGGCCGCCTTGTCCCTGTGCGGACACCGGCCACGCATCCTTGACCCAACAGCACACGTCGAGGTTGTGAATCATCCAGTCCAGCATGAAGCTGCCGTTCAGCCAGGTGAAGCAGTTGTAGTTGCGAATCTGGTGGGCCATTTCCGTCATGCCCGCCGACTTCGGCCTCAACCCCACCGGACCATGCTCGCGGTAGGCCCAACAGGTGATGACCTCGCCGATCTTGCCGCCGTGGATCTGCTCGACGGCCTGGGCCGCCTGCGTGGAGTGTCGGGTCATCAGCCCGCCGGCGATCTTCAGGTTCTTTTTCGAAGCCTCCTGGCCGGCTTTCAGAACCCGACGAATCCCCGGACCGTCCACCGCAAACGATTTTTCCATGAAGACGTTGACACCCTTGGCCACCGCATACTCGAGATGAATCGGCCGCCAGGCCGGCGGCGTCGCCAACAGCACCAGGCCGGTCTCGTCCAGACAGTCAATGGCCTTCTTGTACGCGTCGAACCCGATGAACTGGCGATCCTTGGGCACGTCGATCTGCTTGGGGCAGTGCTTCGTCAGATTCTTGTGGCTGGATTGAAGCCGATCATCGAACACGTCGGCCATCGCCACCAGCTTGATCGGCCCGCTCTTGGTCCCCAACGCGTCGACCGCGGCCCCCGTCCCTCGTCCCCCGCAGCCGACCAAGGCAACCTTGATCGTGTTGTCCTCCCCGGCATGGACCGCGGGGGCGGCCGCCACTCCCAACGCCGAAGCGGCAGCAATCCGCCCCGATCTGCTGAGGAACTCGCGACGCGACGCCCGGTTCTCTTTGATCTCACTCATGGTGGTACCCTCTGCTAGCCTTC
>CAYYSM010000518.1:0-1521 GCA_964474225.1 uncultured Hyphomicrobiaceae bacterium | reverse complement strand
GCGCGCAACTGGGCTATTGGGAGAGCCGGTTAATGGTCAAAGAACGGGACATGGACAAGCAGAAGGCGCTGGATGCCGCGCTGAGCCAGATCGAGCGCAGCTATGGCAAGGGCTCGATCATGCGCCTTGGCAAGGCCGATCAGGTGGTCGAGGTCGAGGCAGTCCCCACGGGTTCGCTGGGGCTGGATATTGCGCTGGGCGTCGGCGGGTTGCCGCGCGGGCGCGTGATCGAGATTTTCGGGCCGGAATCCTCGGGCAAGACGACGCTGGCGCTGCATGTTGTTGCCGAAGCGCAGAAGAATGGCGGCGTGTGCGGCTTCGTCGATGCTGAGCACGCGCTTGACCCGGTTTATGCGCGCAAGCTCGGCATCAATCTGGATGATCTGCTGATTTCCCAGCCGGATACGGGCGAGCAGGCGCTGGAAATCACCGATACGCTGGTGCGCTCGGGCGCGCTGGACGTTCTCGTAGTCGACTCCGTCGCCGCGCTGACGCCGAAGGCCGAGCTGGAGGGCGAGATGGGCGATTCCCTGCCCGGTCTGCAGGCGCGGCTGATGAGCCAGGCGCTGCGCAAGCTCACCGCGTCGATCTCGCGCTCGCATACCATGGTGATCTTCATCAATCAGATCCGTATGAAGATCGGCGTGATGTTCGGCAACCCGGAGACAACCACTGGCGGCAACGCGCTGAAATTCTACTCATCCGTGCGCCTCGACATCCGCCGCATCGGCCAGATTAAGGAGCGCGACGAGGTCGTTGGCAACCAGACCCGCGTGAAGGTGGTCAAGAACAAGGTGGCTCCGCCGTTCAAGCAGGTCGAGTTCGACATCATGTACGGCGAGGGCGTCTCGAAGGTCGGCGAGCTGATCGACCTTGGCGTCAAGGCCGGCGTGGTCGAGAAGTCGGGCTCCTGGTACTCCCACGACAGTCAGCGCATCGGCCAGGGGCGGGAAAACGCCAAGAGCTTCCTCAAGGACAACCCCGATGTCGCCGATGCTATCGAGAGGGCGATCCGGCAGAACGCCGGTCTGATCGCCGAACAGATCCTCGACGAGGGCGCAGAGGATGAGCCGCCGGCCAATGGCAGCGCGTCCAACGGCGCGGCCGCGTCGGGAGGCGGCAAGGACACGGGCCGCAACGGCGCTTCCGCCTCAAGCGGGCGCAACGGACGCTGATTCGCTGGCGGGCCGGCGCTTTTCTGGCGCTTAATTGACGAAAACGGGGCCGGCGCGGGCATCGTCTGCTTGTCGCGCCGCCCCGGACCGTTTACATCATCTTTGAAAATAAACAGCTTCTATCTTGCGGCGCAGGGGTTTGGGCGCGGGGGCAAATGGCCGCCCGGCAAAGCGTCAGGGCTGACGGCCCCGCCCGGCCCCCGCGCATCTTGAACGGATCGAACGGAAGTCATGGCTCGCGTTAACGATATACGCTCAACTTTCCTGAATTTCTTTGGCGAGCGCGATCACGAGATCGTGCCGTCCAGCCCGCTCGTGCCGCGCAACGACCCGACCCTGATGTTCG
>CAYYSM010000517.1:0-1523 GCA_964474225.1 uncultured Hyphomicrobiaceae bacterium | reverse complement strand
ACCGCATGGACGGCATGCTCAAGCGGCTCGGCCTGGAAGAGGGCGAGGCGATCGTGCATCCGTGGATCAACAGGGCGCTGGAGCGTGCGCAGTCAAAGGTCGAGGCGCGCAACTTCGACGCCCGCAAGAATATCCTCAAATACGACGACGTGATGAACGACCAGCGCAAGGTCGTCTTCGAGCAGCGCATCGAGTTGATGCAGGAGGACGACCTGAGCGAAACGGTGCGCGACATGCGCCATCAGGTCATCGAGGATCTCGTCGCCAAGCACATACCGGAAAAGGCCTATCCCGAGCAGTGGGATACCGAAGGGCTTAAGGACGAGATTCAACGCATCTTCGGCCTCGACCTGCCGATTTCCGACTGGGCAGCCGAAGAAGGCATCGCGGATGAGGAAATCCGGGAACGGCTCATGCACGAGGCGGACTCCGCGGCGGCGAAGAAGGTCGCCGAGGTCGGCCCGGACATGATGCGCCACATCGAAAAGGCGGTGCTGCTGCAGACGCTCGACAACATGTGGCGCGAGCATCTGGTGACGCTGGAGCATCTGCGCCAGGTGATCGGCCTGCGCGGCTTCGGCCAGCGCGACCCGCTCAACGAATACAAGACCGAGGGCTTCGAGCTCTTCGAGACGATGCTCGCCAATCTCCGCGAGCAGGTCACGAGCCACCTGATGCATGTGAATGTCGAATCCGCGCCGTCCGAGCCAAGTCTCGAAATGGCTGAACTGCCGGAAATGAGCGCGCATCACCTCGACCCGCTTACGGGCGAGGACGAGTTCGAGCGCGAGCCGGAAATGGCCATGGAAGGCGCCGGCGCGCCGGCGCGCGGCAAACGCGGCAATGGCGGCACGCGCGCCCAGCCGATGCGCAACAAGCCGGCTGGCGTGGCGCTCGACCCGAACGATCCCTCGACCTGGGGCAAGGTTTCGCGCAACGCGCAGTGTCCCTGCGGCTCAGGCAAGAAATACAAGCACTGCCACGGCAAACTCGGCTAATCGTCTCTGATCCGGCTTTTACGTCGCGAAACGTCGTTCACGGTATGGACGGCGTGGCCAAACCCTCGATAAGAATGGGACGAGGCAACGCAGGAGGAAACGCCATGGATGTTCGCGCCGCCGTCGCTTTCGAAGCCGGCAAGCCGCTCGAAGTCACCACCGTCCAGCTCGAAGGCCCGAAAGAGGGCGAAGTGCTGGTCGAAGTCCATGCCACCGGCATCTGCCACACCGATGAATTCACCCGTTCCGGCGCGGACCCGGAGGGGCTGTTCCCGGCGATCCTCGGCCATGAGGGCGCGGGCGTCGTCGTCGACACCGGCCCCGGCGTGACCAGCGTGAAAAAGGGCGATCACGTGATCCCGCTCTACACGCCGGAATGCCGCGAGTGCGAATACTGCCTGAACCCCAAGACCAATCTCTGCCAGAAAATCCGCTCCACCCAGGGGCAGGGTCTGATGCCTGATGGCACATCGCGCTTCTCGCTCGATGGCAAGCCGCTGCACCACTACATGGGCACCTCGACCT
>CAYYSM010000516.1:0-1543 GCA_964474225.1 uncultured Hyphomicrobiaceae bacterium | reverse complement strand
CATCATGGGCGGTCTGACACTTTATCTCCATGATGAGCTGTTTATTAAGCTCAAGCCGACGATTACGAACGTGCTGTTCGCGTCGATCCTGCTGGGCGGGCTGGCTTACGGGCATTCGCTGCTGAAATATCTGTTCAGCGACGTTTTCCAGCTCCTCGACGAAGGCTGGCGGAAACTGACCTTGCGATGGGCGCTGTTTTTCCTGTTCCTGGCCGTGTTGAACGAGATCGTCTGGCGCTTCTTTTCGACGGATTTCTGGGTCGCCTTCAAGGTGTTCGGCGTGTTCCCGTTGACGCTCATTTTCAGCATCATGCAGCTCGGACTGATGCAACGCTATCAGATCGATTCGAGCGAAAAGCGCGAGCTGGCCTCGCAATGACCATGTTTCCGCGCGGGACCATCGTGACATTCTCCCGCGCCATCGCTGTGGCCGGCCTGCTGATCGCCGCGCCTGCCGCTGCGCAGGACATCCCGCCGCCCGAGCCGAAGCCCGACCGCCTGACCCTCGGCCTGACCGATGAGGACAAGCAGGCGCTTTCCCCGGATCAGGCCCGTCAGCTCTACCAGCAGCACGAGCGCCAGCTTGACCGGATTCAGGGCGAGCGCGTGGAAGTCGAAGAGACCGTCGGCGCGACCGAAGTGGAGCGCGCCCGGCTGAACGAGCGGTTGCTGGAGGCCGCGCGCAAGTCCTCCGACAGCGAGCAGCGGCTGACCGCGCTGGAAGAGGAGATGGCCGCGCTGCGCGCCGACGAACGCTCCATCCGCCGGCAGTTGCAGGATCAGCACCGCGAGATCGGCGATCTTCTCGCCGTCATGCAGCGCATGGGCCGGGAGCCGCCGCCGGTGATGGTGACGCAGCGCGAGGACGCCCTGCGCATGGTCCGCAGCGGCATGCTGCTCAACAGCTTCTTCCCGGCGCTGCGGTCGCGCGCCGACAATCTGGCGAGCCGGCTGTCCGAGCTCACCCGCGTGCTGACCGAGAAACAGCAGCGCGCCGAGCAACTTGCCGCGGAGAAAGAAGAGCTGGAGCGGCTGCGCGCGCGCACCCAGGAGCTGATCGCCCAAAAACGCCAGCGCCTCAAGGAGCAGCGCGCCCGGCTCGATGCGCTCGACCGTGCGGCTGAACGTCACGCCGCGGCGATTTCCGATCTGGGTCAGCTTCTGCAGACGCTGGACGAGGAGGTTGCCGCGCGCACTGGCCTCGGCGCCTATGAGGAGGAACTGCAGTCCGGCGAGATCGTCGAACTGAAGCCGCGCGCGAAGAAAGCGGCCTTCGTACAGCCTGGCCGGATGAAGCCCGCGGTGCCGTTCGCGCAGGCCAAGGGCCTGTTGATGTTGCCGGCCTCCGGACCGATTGTCCGTGACTTCGGAGACGAGGACGATCTCGGCATCGAATCGAAGGGCGTGGCGATTGAAACGCGCGCGCGCGCCCAGGTTGTCTCACCAGCGGACGGTTGGGTGAGCTATGCGGGCGAATTCCGCTCCTATGGGCAACTCTTGATTATTAATGCCGGTGGCGGGTATCATATTCTTCTTGCAGGCA
>CAYYSM010000515.1:0-1543 GCA_964474225.1 uncultured Hyphomicrobiaceae bacterium | reverse complement strand
TGGACCTGCGCACCTACGCCGTCGTCGCCGTGGGCTTTGATCGCCTCGTGTGGGAAGAGATATGACCCGCGAACTGCTCCAACTAGCCGCGCGTTGATAGGATAACAAACTTTCAGCATCCCTGGAGTGGGATGGTTCAGAAATAGGTTGATACTTTTGTGCGCCAAATGAGCCATCCACGAATCGACCACGAATACACGAACCGCAGACTTCCATCCGTATATTCGTGGAGACATTCGCGGACGGCTAGCTATAATAGATTACCTACGTAAGGGGGGCGCGGACATCTTGTCTGCAACGCAGCGGGCGGGACGCCCGCGATCCCATCCCTCCCCGCCAGCGGAGAGCGGGAAACACATATATTTGAGGTGCAACGCACTTTTCGGCTTGTCACTAGGCACATCCTGCATGAGACGTGGCTTTTCCTTACATTCCAAGTGCGTTGCACCTTGCTCAACTCATGACACTAAACTGATACCTATTTTCTAAGGAGTGATACCAATGAGATTCCCCTATGCAGGTGGAGAAAAAATTACCTGGGTTATTGGAGATATCCATGGGATGTGTGATCCCTTGTTAGCCTTGTTAAGACAGCTAGACAACGAATCGGTAGATAAATTTGTCTTTGTCGGTGACTATATCGATCATGGGCCATCTTCAAAGCAGGTGTTGGATGTGCTCATCGGATTGGGCGATAAAGCCGTGACGCTGATGGGCAACCATGAATATCTGATGTTGCAAACCCTGTTCGACGAGGACTTCAGAGAGCGTTGGGGGTACCGAGTCTGGAAAGAGAATGGGGCAGAAGCCACCATGCACTCGTTCGGCTACCAGACCTTTGAAGAATTCGGCGCTAAAATTGCTCCCCAATATGTCGATTTTCTCAACAACCTCTCCCTTTTCCACACCGAAACCGTCGCCTCTCCCTTTGATAACGCCACGTCAAATTTCCTGATTACCCACGCTGGCTTGATCCCCACGACGCCGCTTGAGGAGCAATTGGCGGTGAACAGCTACCCTGATTTTTTGGACTTCCTCGAAACCTATAAAATCTGGATTGAGGACACCTTCATCTGGATACGACATGCCTTTCTCACTGCGGACCCGGCCCTCTGGTCAGATTACATCGTGATCCATGGGCACACCCCCACGCATCTGTTGACGGACGCTGCCGTGGAGTTGCCGCCCGACTATGATGGACAGACGTACTATTGCCGGCGCGACCCTGCGAGTGGTCGTGCGGTGTCCATCGATATCGACACCGGCGCTGCCTTTGGCAACAAATTGACAGCCATCGGCTTATCAAGCGGGTGGATCGATACCCAAGATGGGCCGGGCCTGTCCATTTTTGTGGCGGAACTGGACATCAAGACGGGGTATTACAATCAGCGGCCGATCAGGTTTGAGACCTTTGGCATCGAAGCCTGGGAATAAGGGGATAACCAATGCCCCAAGCTTATTTGCAAACCAAATACGGCGCGGCCCTGAACCTGCGCACCTACGCCGTCGTCGCCGTGGGCTTTGATCGCCTCGTGTGGGAGGA
>CAYYSM010000514.1:0-1548 GCA_964474225.1 uncultured Hyphomicrobiaceae bacterium | reverse complement strand
TGCCGAAGGCGAATACGCGGCCGACCCCGAGGACAGCTTGCGCCTGAAATCCTGCATGATCACCAATGCCGTGCGCTGCGTGCCGCCCGAGAACAAGCCCACCGCCGCGGAGATCAAGGCGTGCCGCCCTTTCTTGCGCGGGCGCATCGCCTGCCTGCCGGAGCTGCGGGCGATCCTCGCGCTCGGGCGGATCGCGCACGATTCGGTCGTCTCCGCGCGGGACCAGCGACAGGCGGACTTCCCGTTTTCGCACGGCGCGCGCCACGAGATGCCCGATGGGCTGGCCGTGTATGACAGCTACCACTGCTCGCGCTACAACACGAACACGGGCCGGCTCACCAAGAAGATGTTCCGCGACGTGCTGACCCGCATCCGCACCGATCTTGAATAACAAAAGCCGCCCGCGCGGGACGCGGACGGCTTTGCGAGTCGGTGGCGATTGCCCTTACTTCGGCTGCGGCACGATGCGCAGATAAGGCGTCTCGGTCTTCCAGCCTTCCGGATACTTCTTCTGCGCTTCCTCATCCGGCACGGACGGCGCGATGATGACTTCCTCGCCCTGCTCCCAGTTGGCCGGGGTGGAGACCTGGTGCTGCGCGGTGAGCTGCAGCGAATCCAGGATGCGGAGGATTTCATTGAAGTTGCGGCCCGTGCTCATCGGATAAACGAGGATCAGTTTGACCCGCTTGTCCGGCCCGATGATGAAGACGTTGCGCACGGTCTGGTTATCGACCGGCGTGCGGCCCTCGGCAGTGTCGCCGGTGTCGGCCGGCAGCATCCCATACGCCTTGGAAATCGACAGGTCGGTGTCGCCGATCATCGGATAGTTCACGCCGTGCCCGGTCACCTTCTTGATGTCGTCATTCCACTCCTTGTGGCGGTCGACCGGATCAACACTCAGGCCAATGATCTTGGTGTTCCGCTTGTCGAATTCCGGTTTGAGGCCGGCCATCGTGCCCAGCTCGGTCGTGCAGACCGGCGTGAAGTCCTTGGGGTGAGAAAACAGGATGCCCCAGGAATCGCCGAGCCAATCGTGGAAGCGGATATGGCCTTCGGTGGTTTCGGCTTCAAAGTCCGGGGCGATATCGCCCAGCTGAAGTGTCATGGTGTTCTCCCTTCGCTTGTCGCGGCGCGCCAGTGGTCGCGTCGGAGCGCATCTTGCGCCCGCTCCACCTGTTACCGAGCATATATATCAGAAATGGCGATGCGATGCCGCTTGCGTCAATGAACGGTTGTCACTGTGCCGCCACGGAAAAAAACGCTGTTTTACGCGGCGGGCGTTTCGTGAAACGGCCCGCCATTCGCTGGCGTCATTTTACTGGCCGTACAGCGCAACTGGCAACCATGTCGCAATCCCCGGCGCGTACCACAGCACCACAAGCGCCAGAAGCTGGATGATCACGAACGGGATGATGCCCTTGTAGATCTCGACGGTTCGGACCTCGGGCGGCGCGACCCCGCGCAAATAGAAAAGCGCAAAGCCGAAGGGCGGTGTCAGGAACGAGGTCTGCAGGTTGATCGCCATCATCACGCCGAGCCAGACCGGGT
>CAYYSM010000513.1:0-1556 GCA_964474225.1 uncultured Hyphomicrobiaceae bacterium | reverse complement strand
GACGCCCGACTGGTCGAGCATGATGCCCATGAAGATGAACATGGGCAGCGCCACCAGCGTGATGTTTTCGACGAGCGACCAGATGCGCTCCGCCAGCAGGCCCAGCGAGCTGCCGTAGTCAAACCAGAGGTCGGCGCCGAAGTAGTCGACCGCGATCAAGCCAACCGCTGTCCAGATGACGGAGGTGCCCGCCAGGACCCAGGCCACGGGAAAGCCGGTAAACAGCAGCACGCCGAACGTGGCGAACATGCCGATGACGAAGTATTCCTCCAACCCCACTGCAGGGTTCCTCCCTCAAGGCAATTGTTTTCGTCGTCTGGTCAGCTTGTATTTTCTTGTCGTCTTGGCCGCGGCCAGCCGAACAGCAGTGTCGTGCATTTCAAAAGGCGCGACACGGCGGCCAGCAGCAGCAATCCGAAAGCGAGCGGCAGGAAAAATTTCAGCGCCCAGCGCGCGGGCAGGCCAGCCGGCGCCTGGGACTCCTCGCCCTGGAGGAAGGAGCTCCAGAAATACGGGATCATGCTGTCCTGCGCGATAATCAGGAAGGGGATCAGCAACAGAAGAAGGCCGAAGATCTCGATCCAGGCCTGCGTGCGCAGCGAGAACCGCTCATGAAGCACGTCCACGCGCACGTGATGGTCGCTGACGAGTGTGTAGGACAGGCCGATCAGCCAAGCCGCGCCGGCGAGATGCCAGGTGATCTCCTCCAGCATGATCGTGCCCTGGTCGAAAGCATAACGGCCGATCACGGCGTACAGGATCACGCCGACGACCACGACCCACAGCCAGGAGAACAGAAATCCGATGCGGTCGACGAGGGCGTCGATCGCACCGGAAATCGCGTTTGTCGGTAATTCGGTGTGATGAACCGGGACGCCGGAGTGCGGCGGCGGACTGGATGGGCGCTGTTGTTCAGACATCACGACCTCCCCGTCTGCCGCCGCACGTCGTCATGTTATTGTTCGTCGCCCAGGTCAGCCGGCAGATAAGCCCGCTTGTCCCACACCTTGTAGGATTCCTGGAATTCGCGCTGAGACTCGTAGACGCGCTTGAAGTCGGCGTCGTTCGCGGCCTCTTCCTCCAGCACTTCGCGTGATACCTTCTGCAACTCCAACAGGATCTCGCGGGGGATCTGATCGGCTTGCACGCCCTTCTCCTGGAAGCCCTGCAGCACGGTCCCGTTCTTGTACTCACCCTCGGTCAGGCCCATCATCGTAGCGGCCGTGCAGGTGGTTTCGATCAGGGCTTTCTGCTGATCGGTCGCGGCGTCCCACTCATCCTTGTTGATGAGCATGTACTGCGCGGTGAAGGTCTGATGCCAGCCCGGGAACAGGTTGTATTTCACGACGTCGTCGAAGCCGAGAATCTGGTCGATCGCCGGCATGGAGAACTCGGTCGCATCGATCGTGCCGGTTTGCAGCGCCTGGTAGAGCTCGCCGCCCGGAATCATCGTCACCGACGCGCCCAGCCTCTCCAGCACCTTGCCGCCAAGGCCGGCAAAGCGGATGTTCAGGCCCTTGTAGTCTTTCAGGCTGGTGATCGGCTCGGAATACCAT
>CAYYSM010000512.1:0-1561 GCA_964474225.1 uncultured Hyphomicrobiaceae bacterium | reverse complement strand
CAATGTACCATGGAAAAGGAGTGAATTCGGATCGTGCCCTCGCTCTCAACTAGTTTGGAAGAATCGCTCCACCGTGCTCTGGAATACGCGAACGAGCGCACCCACGAGTACGCCACCCTTGAACATCTCCTGCTCTCGCTGATCGATGATCGCGATGCGTCGACCGTCATGCGGGCTTGCAACGTCGATCTCGAAGTCCTGCGGGCCAAACTGATCGAATACCTCGACCACGAGCTGGACAACCTGATCCTGGAAGATGGCAGCGAAGCCCAGCCAACCGCGGGCTTTCAGCGCGTCATTCACCGCGCGGTCGTGCACGTCCAGTCCTCGGGCCGCGAAGAGGTGACTGGCGCGAATGTGCTGGTGGCCATCTTCAACGAGCGGGAAAGCCACGCGGCGTATTTCCTGCAGGAACAGAACATGTCCCGCTTCGACGCCGTGAACTTCATCTCGCACGGCATTGCGAAGCGCCCAGGCATGTCGGACCCGCGCCCGGCGCGCGGCGTGGAGGACGATGCGGCCACGATGGATCAGGGCGAGGAGAAAAAGCGCTCGGGCGACGCGCTCGACGTTTACTGCATCAACCTCAACGAGAAGGCGACCGAAGGCCGTATCGACCCGCTGATCGGGCGTGAGCGTGAGGTCAACCGCACCATTCAGGTGCTCTGCCGCCGGCAGAAGAACAATCCGCTGTTCGTGGGCGATCCCGGCGTCGGCAAGACCGCCATCGCGGAAGGCCTGGCGCGCAAGATCGTTAGCGGTGAGGTGCCGGATGTCCTGGCGAACGCCACGATCTTCCAGCTCGACATGGGCGCGCTGCTGGCCGGCACGCGCTATCGCGGCGATTTCGAGGAGCGCCTCAAGGCCGTGATGCGCGAGATCGAGGCATACCCCGGCGCGATCATGTTCATCGACGAAATCCACACGGTGATCGGGGCCGGCGCGACCTCCGGCGGCGCGATGGACGCGTCGAACCTGCTGAAGCCCGCGCTTCAGTCGGGCGTGCTGCGCTGCATGGGATCGACGACCTACAAGGAGTACCGCCAGCATTTCGAGAAGGACCGTGCGCTGGTGCGCCGGTTCCAGAAGATCGACGTGAACGAGCCGAGCGTCGCGGACGCTGTCGAGATCCTCAAGGGCCTCAAGCCCTACTTCGAGGATTTCCACGGCCTGAAATACTCCAACCAGGCCATGAAGGCGGCTGTCGAGCTGTCGGCGAAATACATCCATGACCGCAAGCTGCCGGACAAGGCGATCGACGTGATCGACGAGACCGGCGCGTCGCAGATGCTCATCCCCGAGACCAAGCGGCGCAAGACGGTCGGCGTGAAGGAGATTGAGGCGACCATCGCGACGATGGCCCGCATCCCGCCAAAGACGGTGACGAAGTCCGACGCCGAACTGCTCAAGAACCTGAGCGAGGACCTGAAGCGGGTCGTGTTCGGCCAGGACCAGGCGATCGACGCGCTGTCCTCGGCGATCAAGCTGGCCCGTGCCGGCCTGCGGGAGCCGGAGAAGCCGATCGGCTGCTACCTGTTCTCCGGCCCGACCGGCGTCGGCA
>CAYYSM010000511.1:0-1572 GCA_964474225.1 uncultured Hyphomicrobiaceae bacterium | reverse complement strand
TGGTCCGCGACGAGAAGGGCCAGAAGATGTCCAAGTCGAAGGGCAACGTGCTGGACCCGCTGGAGTTGATCGAGACCTACAGCGCCGACGCGCTGCGCTTCACGCTGGCGGCGATGGCGGCGCAGGGCCGAGACGTGAAGATGTCGCCCGCGCGGGTGGAGGGCTACCGCAACTTCGCGACCAAGCTCTGGAACGTGGCGCGCTTCACGCAGATGAACGGCTGCCGGATCGACCCGGGCTTTGACCCGCACGCTGTCGAACATCCAATCAACCGCTGGATCCTCGGCGAGACGGAGCGGACCGCCCGCACCGTGACGCAGGCGATCGAGCAGCATCGCTACAATGACGCGGCGAACACACTCTACAGCTTCGTCTGGGGCACCTTCTGCGACTGGTATGTCGAGCTGATCAAGCCGGCGCTGAACGGCCCTGACGGCGCCGTCAAGACCGAGACGCAGGCCGCGGCCTCCTGGACGCTCGACCAGATTCTCAAGCTCCTGCATCCGTTCATGCCGTTCATCACCGAGGAGCTTTGGGACAAGCTCGCGCAGGAGTCCGGCGTCGAGCGCGACGCGCTGCTGTGCCTGAGCGACTGGCCGCACCCGACCGGACTGGCCGATCAGGAAGCAGACCGGGAACTGAGCTGGGTCGTCGAGCTGATCAGCGAAATCCGCTCGGTCCGCGCGGAGATGAACGTGCCGGCCTCTGCGAAAGCGCCGGTCGTGCTGGTCGGTGCGGACGAAACGACGCGCCAGCGCGCGAAAACCTACGAGGACAGCATCGCGCGTCTGGCGCGGCTGGAGTCGATCAGCTTTGCGGACGAGGCGGCCGCCGGCGCGATCCAGACCGTCGTGGACGAGACGATCGTGGCGCTACCACTGGCCGATGTCATCGACATCGCCGCCGAGCGGGACCGTCTGCGCAAGGAGATTGAGAAGGTCGGCTCGGAGATCGAGAAGATCGACAAGAAGCTCGCAAACGAGCAGTTCGTCTCCCGCGCGCCCGAGCATGTGGTCGATGAGCAACGCGAGCGTCGCGCGGAGGCCGAGGCGGCGGCGCAGCGGTTGCAAGCGGCGCTGAAGCGGCTCGAAAGCGCGGCCTGAGCGCCGCGATCGCAAACCTGTAAAGTTGTCCCCAAACTGTTAAGCGCGCGTAAACCCTGCTGCGCGAAAACCGTCCCCCACGTCTGGTTTCACCGAGGGTGTGACCGCGACACCACATAATGCTGCGCGCGTGTCAAGTTTGCGCCATAATGGATTTCGACCGTGCAGCCTGAGTGGTTTATGACAGCCGATCGACACTCGACCACTGGCGGATGACAGATTCGTGAAGCCGGTGCGGGGTGATTTGTGACAAAATTTCAGGCCGTGTGCCCAGCGGTCAGGCGCATCGCCGTGTGAGGTCAGTGAAAGTACGCCATGGACGCCAAATCGTTCGACAAGTCGAAGCTCCCCAGCCGCCACGTGACCGAAGGCCCGAACCGCGCGCCGCATCGCTCATATTACTATGCGATGGGCCTGACCGAAGAACAAATTCATCAGCCTTTCGTCGGAGTGGCGACCTGCTGGAACG
>CAYYSM010000510.1:0-1575 GCA_964474225.1 uncultured Hyphomicrobiaceae bacterium | reverse complement strand
CGACGAAATGCGCGCCCTTGAGCGCCGATTCCGAGAACAGCACGCCGTTATTGGCAATGATGCCGACCGGCATTCCGAAGATGTGGGCAAAGCCGCAGACGAGCGTCGTCCCGTAGCGCGCCTTGAACTCGTCGAAGCGCGATCCGTCCACCACGCGCGCGATCACCTCGCGGATGTCGTAAGGCGTGCGCAAATCGGCGGGCACCACGCCCAGGATTTCGTCGGGGTCGTAGAGCGGCGGCTCCACGGGCTGACGCTCCAGCGGGTCGGGCTTTATGCGGTTGAGGTTGGCCACCGCCCGGCGCGCCAGCGCCAGCGCGTGCGCGTCATCATCGGCAAGATAGTCCGCAACCCCGGACAGGCGCGTGTGAACGTCGCCGCCCCCCAAGTCCTCGGCCGTCACCTCTTCCCCCGTGGCCATCTTCACGAGCGGCGGTCCGCCGAGGAAGATCGTACCCTGTTCGCGCACGATGATCGCCACGTCGGACATCGCCGGAACGTAGGCGCCGCCGGCCGTGCAGCTTCCCATCACCACGGCGATCTGCGGGATGCCCTGCGCCGACATGTTGGCCTGGTTGAAAAAGATGCGGCCGAAATGGTCGCGGTCGGGGAACACCTCATCCTGGCTCGGCAGGTTCGCGCCGCCGGAGTCCACGAGATAGACGCAGGGCAGGCGGTTCTGGGCGGCGATCTCCTGCGCGCGCAGGTGTTTCTTCACGGTCATCGGGTAGTAGGTGCCGCCCTTAACCGTGGCGTCGTTCGAGACGATCATCACCTCGTGGCCGGCCACCCGGCCGATGCCCGCCACCACGCCGGCCGCCGGGCTTGCGCCGTCGTACATGTCGTGCGCGGCGAACAGGCCGATCTCCAGGAAGGGCGAGCCGGGGTCAATCAGGCGCGCGATGCGCTCTCTCGGCAGGATCTTGCCGCGCGCGACATGGCGCTCGCGGGCGGCTTCGCCACCGCCCCCGATGGCGAGGGCCGCGGCCTCGTGAACCGGGGCCATCGCGGCTTCGTGGGCGGCGCGGTTGGCCTGGAACGCCTCGGATGAGGGCGCGATATTGGATTGCAGTTTCATTGGCTCGCCTCCGCCGCTGCGCGGGCCTTCAGCTCCTTGCGGATGACCTTGCCGGTCACCGTCATGGGCAGCGCGTCGAGAAATTCGATTTCCCGTGGATAGGAATGGCTTGCGAGCCGGGTCTTGACGTGGGCCTTCAGCTCCTCGGCCAGGTCCTCGGTCGCCGCGAACCCCGGCTTGAGCACCACGTAAGCCTTGACGATTTCCGTGCGCAGGCTGTCGGCCTTGCCGACCACGCCCGCCGTCGCGACCGCCGGATGGGTCAGCAGGCAATCCTCGATCTCCGCCGGTCCGATCCGGTAGCCCGCCGAGGTGATGACATCGTCCTCGCGCCCCATGAAGCGCAGATAGCCATCCTCCCACAGCCCGCGATCGCCGGTCAGCATCCACGCGCCGCGGAATTTTTCGGCTGTCGCATCCGGCCGGTTCCAGTATTCCAGCATCATCGCGGCCGAGCCGCGCCGGATGGCGATATCGCCTTCGCCCTCGGTCGGCGC
>CAYYSM010000509.1:0-1585 GCA_964474225.1 uncultured Hyphomicrobiaceae bacterium | reverse complement strand
CCGGAATTCGGTTTTGCTCTGCATACGGGTCGTGACGAATACCAGTGACTTGCCACGAGACTTTAATGTTAGGTTTATCCGTCTTGATGGTGAAACGGTTATCTTGGATTTCTTCCGCTACAATAGCCTGGGCAAATTCACCAATCACGGTCAATTGATAGCGATAATCGCGGTTGAGAGCTTCGAAATAATCCGGCAAAATCACAATGGCTTCGCCATTAGCGTCAGTAGTAATGTTGCCATTGTAGACATTCATCATATCTGGACTTTCAACAAAGGAATGGGAGAGATATTGGTTCTCAGGGTCAAGAGGGTGGTCAATTCTGAAGCTACCTGCGCTTTTGCTTAATGTCCCATTGATATGTACCTTACCATCAAAATAACCCGCATACCCTTCAGTTCGATTCGCTTTACCATGCACACCATTGCCAGTATTAGACCAGCCGTATACACCATCCCCGCTACTACTTCCCCCGTACAAACCAGCTACATTTCCCTTAGCCATTACTCCAACCGTAGGTGATTGGCTAAATATACCAATACCATTACAGGAAGTCTGACATGCCCTTTCGCAAAATACATTTCTTATTTTGTCACCCCCATATCTAGGCAGTACGGGCGAAATTTGGCTATATATAGGGTAGCACGTTCAGATAATTAATACTCTGAATTTGCTGACAGACTCCCTGCATTACCACCTGCAATACCAGAAGGATGCCTGGAATGTTGGACATAAAGTTCGGGTTCTCCAACATCAACATATATGCCAGATACTCCAGCTACACTACCACGATTCTGTATAGTGAGAATTGTCCCTTCAGTATTGCTAATAATTGCCCCAGGTTTTAACCCAAGTGTATACAGTGCAGCATACAACGTTTGCCGTGGACTTAACGCATTGAAACCACTATCGCCCGCACACTGCACGGCGGTCTGCAAATAACGTGCTTCACCGTTGAAAGCCGTACTACCAAAATCTAACGACACTGTAAACAGTCCGTCGGTAACTGTAACCCCAGACTTACTTTGGGTTCCACCAATTTGGGTTCCACCCGTTGGTGGTGTTCCGGTCCCTACTTGATTCCACAAACTAAACTCGAAATCACAAGTACCATTGACAAGCCCGCCATCCTTCTTAAGCTGTCCTTGATACGAGAAAGCAGTACCTACTGCATCAGTCACACTAGATGGCTGCAATGGTTCTGGCTTTTGTGCTCTACCAGGAATGACCAATACAATGAACACTATTCCTAAAATCAACATCCCTACTAACATTTTCTGCGTTTTCATCAGCTTAACCTCCTATGATTGTGTAGTTATCTCTACGGGCGTTGTTTTGCCGCCCAACGGCGGAGCTAAGCTGCCTTGCGAGTCGCGCGGGCGAAAAATGGGAACGCAGAGATTTGAGTGCGGGCAGAGTCTATGTCCATTCAACAAAATAGCAAGGTCAGCTTCAGCGAGTGTTAGGTTGACGAGCGGGTCTCGTGGTGCGCCTTCGCCTTGCGACCAATTCGAAGCAGGCGATCAATTGCTAAGGCAGGCGACACGAGCGAGTCGACTAACCTCGTTGTTAGCTCCGCCGTTA
>CAYYSM010000508.1:0-1593 GCA_964474225.1 uncultured Hyphomicrobiaceae bacterium | reverse complement strand
TGCCCCCGGGTCCGATGGGCTTATTCCGACGGCCGTTTATCGCCATAGTCAGCCACGCTGACACCCGTAATATAGATAGATTTGAGGGCGAATAAAAGGACCGTGACGCAAAACGCGCACAGGCCGTCGCACTGCGCGGCCGGGTTGCCGGAGGGCAGTCTTACCAGCAGACCGGTGCTTCGGCGCGGCAGGTGTGCTCGTCGAAGAGGATCAGGTCGATGAACAGCTCGCAGGAAACTTCCTTCTCGCCGACGGTATAGTTCTCGATGCCGCGCTCGGCGGTCCACTCCTTGATGTACTCATCGAGCAGGCGCTGAGAGTCCCGGCGCGGGATCTCGATGCCGTAGTCATTCACCGAGAAGGCCAGCCGCGTGCATACGCGCGCCTGCGCGCCCGAGGCCGCCAGGCAGCCGAGGCCCACAACCAGCGCCG
The DNA here is from genome assembly GCA_964474225.1 of uncultured Hyphomicrobiaceae bacterium. GTDB lineage: Bacteria > Pseudomonadota > Alphaproteobacteria > Rhizobiales > Rhodomicrobiaceae > Dichotomicrobium. Next base: position 1,161 of record CAYYSM010000508.1, on the reverse strand, counting down.
CAAGCCACACCCGTTTCACATTGAAAAGCATCGACATCCGCCCACTTTATTTGCCATCGGCGCACCACGCGCAGGAAGCCTTTAGGCGCAGCGCCACGCATACCGCAAGAGCTTCCGCGCAGGCGCCTGGCATTTTCGCTGGCGCTGGCGCGGAAACGTCACGCTGCGGCGCATCAAAGGCGCTTTTCTGCGGCGCGAAGCCCCTTGCGCGGCAGGGCGATTGGATATAGTTTCACGCACCGTTAAGCCGTCCGGCGTACAGGGCATGCCGAGGCGGCTTTTAGCGCTTTTCACCAAAGCAAAGCAGCGCAGACCTAGAGGTCGCGCAGAGGACGACCGGGCCGGCTGGCCCGTGCCAGACATCAAAAGGAAAGCAAATGCCCAAACTCAAGACCAAAAGCGGGGCGAAGAAGCGATTTCGCCTGACGGCGACCGGCAAGGTCCGCGGCCAGCACGCGGGCAAGCGCCACGGCATGATCAAGCGCAGCAACAAGTTCATCCGCCAGATGCGCGGCACGCGCATCCTGGAGGAGTGCGACGCGCGGATCGTCAAGAAGTTTCTCCCCTACGCAAAGCGTTAGGAGCGGCGCGGCAAGCGCGCGACATCCTGACTTGAAGGAGTTTCAGCAATGGCTCGTGTCAAACGCGGCGTGACCACGCACGCTCGTCACCGCAAGGTCATCAAGGCCGCCAAGGGCTATTATGGCCGGCGCAAGAATACCTTCCGCGTGGCCAATCAGGCGGTCGAGAAAGCCGGGCAATACGCCTATCGCGACCGCAAGACCCGCAAGCGCAACTTCCGCGCGCTCTGGATCCAGCGCATCAACGCGGCGGCGCGCGAACACGGCATGACCTATGGCCGGTTCATCCACGGCCTGTCGAAAGCCGGCATCGAGGTGGACCGCAAGGTGCTAGCCGATCTGGCCGTGCGGGAGCCGGACGCCTTCGCCTCGCTCGTGACCAAGGCGCGCGACGCGGTCAGCGCCTGATCGCCTCCCCGGCCTCGACAACTGATGCACTGAACGGGACCACGATGAGCGTCGCAACCGCATCCGGCCAGGACCTCAAGGCGCTGGAAAAATCAGCTCTCAAGAAGGTGCGCGGCGCCAGCACGCTCGCCGAACTGGAAGACGTGCGCATCGCGCTCTTGGGCAAGAGCGG
>CAYYSM010000507.1:0-1596 GCA_964474225.1 uncultured Hyphomicrobiaceae bacterium | reverse complement strand
CGGGCCGGCTCCGGCAAAATCTCCTTGGCATGAGTTTCATCAATCGGCTAAGCCGTTTCGAGATGAGCGGGCGGCGGCTGACGCTGTCGCAGTGACGAGTTGAATCTTGAGATTCAAGCTGCCGCGCCCGGCCAAGGGCACCCGGGTGCTGCGCAGCATGCAGTGGTGCGCTGCTAACCCGGGATCGGGTTCCCACCTGCCGCGTCGCGCACGGGATGACACCCAGGGTTGCGATGAGTTTCTGACGTGCCCCTGCAAAAAATGGAAATGCCATGACGACGAAGCCGCGCACGGATCTGACGCCGAACACCGCCGACTTCGAGCAGTTCCCTTACGTCAAGCCCTCGGGCTTCCGCGAATACGACGCGCGCTGGCGCTACCCGGAAGACATCAACCTGCCCGGCTTCCACGCCATCGGCGCAAGCCTGGCGACGCTCATGCGCCAGCGCGGCGTGCCGGCGCGAATCGTCGTCGGGCACGATTACCGCTCCTATTCCTGCTCGGTGAAGCAGGCGCTGCTGGCCGGGCTGCTGTCGGGCGGCGCGGAGGTGCATGACATCGGCCTGGCGCTGTCGCCGATGGCCTATTTCGCGCAGTTCGCCCTTGAGGTCGAAGGCGTGGCGATGGTCACGGCCAGCCATAACCCGAACGGCTGGACCGGAATCAAGATGGGCATGCAGCGGCCGCTGACCTTCGGGCCGGAGGAGATGGACGCGCTGCGCCGGATGGTGCTTGACGGCGCATACGAGATGCCCGGCGGCGGGCGCTATATCCGCGTGCCGGACATGGCGGAGCGGTACATCGCCGATCTGACCGACCGGCCCAGGCTGACGCGGCGGCCGAAGGTCGTGGTCGCCTGCGGCAACGGCACGGCGGGGCACTTCGCGCCGCGGGTATTCGAGGCGGTGGGCTGTGAGGTCGTGCCGCTCGACTGCGCGCTGGACTACACCTTCCCGCGCTACAACCCGAACCCGGAAGACATGGCAATGCTCCACGCCATGCGCGACGCGGTGCTGGCGCATGGGGCGGATGTGGCGCTCGGCTTCGACGGCGACGGCGACCGCTGCGGATTCGTCGACAACGAGGGCAAGGAAATTTTCGCCGACCGCATGGGCCTGATGCTGGCGCGGGACATGTCCTACCAGCACCCCGGAGCGAAATTCGTCGCGGACGTGAAGTCGACGGGGCTGTTCCTGACCGACCCGGTGCTAGCGGAAAACGGCGCGACAACCGATTACTGGAAGACCGGCCACTCCTACATCAAGCGCTACAGCCACGAGGTCGGGGCGCTGGTCGGCTTCGAGAAGTCCGGCCACTTCTTCTTCAACCCGCCGCTGGGGCGGGGCTATGACGACGGGCTGATCGCCGGGCTGGCGGTGTGCGAAATGCTCGACCGCAACCCGGACAAGAGCCTCGCCGACCTGCTGCGTGACCTGCCGCCTTCGTGGCAATCGCCGACCATGTCGCCGCACTGCCCGGACGACAAGAAATATGACGTGATCGCGCGCGTGACGGCGCATTTCACGAAGCTGGCCGAGAGCGGCGCCGAGCTTGCCGGTCAGCCGATTCGCGATCTCATCACCGTCAACGGCGTGC
>CAYYSM010000506.1:0-1602 GCA_964474225.1 uncultured Hyphomicrobiaceae bacterium | reverse complement strand
AGCGCTGGCTCGGCGCGCAGCCGCCTGAGCGGCGCGGCAGCCTGACCGGCCCGTTCCTCGCGCTGCAGGGCCATGCGCAGCCGGTCTGGTCGCCGCGCAATACCGGCGCGATGGCGCGCGAAGGCTTCATGAAAAACCCGGTGGTCTATCGCTCGGTGCGCATGATCGCCGAGGCCGCCGCGTCGGTGCCGATCCGCCTGTTCGACGGAGCGGACGAGCTTGAGAGCCATCCGCTGCTCGACCTGCTGGCGCGGCCGAACGCGGCGGAGTGCGCGCCGGACCTGTTCGAGGCGTGGTACGGCTCGCTGCTGATCTCGGGTAATGCCTACATGGAGGCGGTTTCGCTCGACGCGCAGCCGCGCGAGTTGCATGTGCTGCGCGCCGACCGGATGCGTATCGTGCCCGGCGAGGACGGCTGGCCGCGCGCTTATGAGTACCAGGCCGACGGCCAGACCCTGCGCTTCGATCAGGAGGTCGATGGCATCCGCCCGATCCTGCACATGCGCCAGTATCACCCGGTCAACGATCACTACGGCATGAGCCCGCTGGAGGCCGCCGCAATGGCGGTCGACATCCACAACGCCGCCTCGGGCTGGAACAAGGCGCTTTTGGACAACGCCGCGCAGCCGTCTGGCGCGCTGGTATATTCGGCGGGCGACGGGCACCTGACTGAAGAGCAGTACGAGCGGCTCAAGACCGAGCTTGAGGCGACATTCTCCGGGGCACGCAACGCCGGGCGGCCGATGCTGCTCGAAGGCGGGCTGGACTGGAAGATGATGTCGATGAGCCCGCGCGATATGGACTTCATCAGCGCGAAGAACCTGGCCGCGCGCGAGATCGCGCTGGCTTTGGGCGTGCCGCCGATGCTGCTCGGCATTCCCGGCGACAACACCTATGCGAACTTCCAGGAGGCGAACCGCAGCTTCTGGCGTCAGACCGTGCTGCCGTTGGTCAACCGCACGCTTCAGGCGCTGGGCGGCTGGCTCGCCCCGGCCTATGGCGAGGGGCTGACGCTCAAGCCCGCGCTGGACCGGATCGAGGCGCTTTCCAACGAGCGCGCGGCGCTGTGGGAGCGCGTCGAGAACGCGTCCTTCCTCACGGTCAACGAAAAGCGCGCCGCGATCGGCTACGGCCCGGTCGAGGGCGGCGACGCGCTGGCAGACCCGAGCTGACCGCATGAAAAATACAAAAACTAATGAGTTTCTCTATCGCTCCGAATGCGGTCATGGCGGGACCCTGCTGTCATCCCGTGCGCGCCGCGGGATGCAATCCTGCGGCGCAGACACGGGATCGTTCTCGCCAGGTCGCATCCCGATCCCGGGTCAGCAGCGCTCCACTGCATGCTGCGCAGCGCCTAGGATGACGGCGGGCGACCGTTTCCGTTCGGCTCAGAGCAGCACCAAGCGCGCGGAACCACCGCTCCGGCGCGAGCGCGCACCTGTGCGTGTGAGCGAGGCCGACGGTCGCGTGGAGGGTTACGCCAGCTTGTTCGGCGTGCCCGACTACGGCGGCGACGTCGTCATGCCGGGCGCGTTCGCTGCGAGCCTGCGCCGGCGCGGCGCATCCGGCGTGCGCTTCCTGTTCCAGCACGACCCGGGCCAG
>CAYYSM010000505.1:0-1607 GCA_964474225.1 uncultured Hyphomicrobiaceae bacterium | reverse complement strand
GCCAGCCCTCGCTTCATTACCGTTGCTGCCGCTGCCGAACTCGGCGCCCAAGCTCCCAACGCCCGATCCGCCGGTGGCGTATACCGCGCCGCCGTTGTCCGCTCTGTTGACCAGTATCCGAGGGGCGTAGTCATCGACTGGGAAGAACCGAAGGATGGAACCACCGTCGAGGTAAAAGGCTCCACCATCGTCGCCGGCGTTGTTGGAGGAGACGTTCACATTACCGTACAAGTTGAACTCCGCGCCGCTGTCAGCATAGGCACCGCCGCCATTTCCGGTGGCGCTGTTGGTGTTAAAATCGATCGATGAACTGTCATCGGCCCGCATCAGGACATCATCATCATTGCCCACGTAGAGCGCGCCACCATCGCCGCCGGCCGTGTTGACGCCCAGGTAGCTGTTGCCGCTTTCGGCGTACATGTCAAGATCGGCGGCGCCGACCACGGCTATTGCGCCACCGTTCCCGTCGGCGTGGTTCCAACGCAGGTCCCAGGACTCGGTGAAGTCAAGCGTCCCCTCGCTGATGTAGATCGCGCCGCCATCAGCGCCGGCTGTGTTGTACTGGAATGTTCCGTCGGAGACGTTGATGTCCACTAGGCCGCCAGTCGCAACGCCACCACCTTCCCCAGAAAGGGCTACGTTATTCCTGATGACTGAGTCGTTGAGGACGTTGAGCGTCCCGCCCTGATACAGCCGCACGCCCCCGCCCACGGTTCCGGCGGTGTTGCTGACTACCTGGCTATTGTCCAGTGTCACCGTGCTGTCACTGGCGTAGATGCCCGCGCCACGTCCGTCGCCAGCCGAAGGTGCGTCGTGATTCTCAATGGAGCTGTTAAGCAACGTCAACTCGCTACTGCCTACAAGACAAACACCGCCGCCGTAGGTGGAGCCAGTGGTCTGAAAGGTGTTACTGGCGACGACGGTGTTACTGAGTGTGGCTTGCGTGCCGTTTGCGAGATAAATACCGGCGCCACGGTGACCGTCGGGTCCAAGCGTATTGTGCTCGTCAGCTCCCAGACCACCCACCTGCGCGTTGGTCAGGTTGATGGTGCTGCCTTCGGCGAATACGCCGCCACCCCGATCTTCAGCGTGGTTGTTGTAGATGTCGCCTTCAAAGTCCACAGTGCTGGCGGAGGCGTAGATGCCCGCGCCGATGACGGCTTCATTGCCGTAGGGATGAGCACTGTTGCCGACTTTTGCGCCAGATGCAGAGAGCGAGCTATCATTGGTCAGGTAAACGCCGCCCCCCTCATTGGACGCCGTGTTCCCGCCGATAGTGGCCGTTCCCAAGAAGACCTCAGAATCGTCGGCGTAGATGCCAGCGCCATCGTAGGCTTGATGGTTATCGTAGATATAGACGTTGCCCTCCAACATCACCTCGCCCCCAGCGACGACTTGAATACCGCCCCCCTTGCCGCTGGCATGGGCCGCTTGGTTGGCCTGCATATCAGCTTCGGTCAGATGCAACGATCCGCCTGATACCGAGACGCCGCCGCCGTGGGGCGCGCAATTGTAGCTGATGTCCGATGAGGTGTCGAGGCTCACCAGCTTGCCCCACACCCGCGCACCGCCACCATAGATGGTAGCGGTATTGTCGCGCAGGTCCG
>CAYYSM010000504.1:0-1610 GCA_964474225.1 uncultured Hyphomicrobiaceae bacterium | reverse complement strand
TCGCTACACATTCGGGACGTCGATGAGACGATCCTGGAACGTCTCAAACTCCTGCGGGAGAAATGGACCCGCCAGGACGAGCAATCCTTCCGGCGGGCGACCGAAATCGGTGGCCGGCGCAAGGGCGGTCTGCGCTGAAACCACCCCGGACCCCCTCAACGCCGGCCGAAAGCAGGGCCGGTCAGCTTGACATGACCCTCCGGAATCGGTACAAAAACAATATTATAAATAGGTTGCGCCGTCCGCGCAGCCGGACCGGCATCCATCAGGGGCAGCGACTATGTCTGATATGGGGCAAGACGAAATTGACAAACTCCTGGCCGATGCGCTGGGGGGCGGGGGAGGTGGCGACGATTCGGCAGACGCATCGTCCGATGCGGGAGCGGAGGCCGATACTGGCGCGCAGAGCCAGGACGATATCGACGCCCTCTTCGCGCAGGTGCAGAATGGCGAAGACGATTCCGGGGCCGACGCGCCCCCCGTAGGGAATAGCTCCTGAGACCATCTCCCGAGAGCAGGCGCCGATGGACGAGGGCCGGGCGATCGATCGCGGGGTCGGCTGGCTGATCGGCACGGTTTCCGCGCTGATCGGCATCGGCGGCGGCGTCCAGCTCACCACCTACATGACGCTCTACGGCCGCAAGATCCATCAGGCGGTGGCGACCGGCGCAGGGGTGGGGCCGATCATCGCCATCCCCGGCGCGCTCGGCTATGTCTGGGCTGGCTGGGATCAGGCGAGCCTGCTGCCGCCCGGCTCACTCGGCTATGTCAGCCTGCTCGGCGTTGCGATTGTCGGGCCGGCAAGCGTCTTCGCGGCGCCGATCGGAGTGCGCGTGGCGCATGGCCTCCCGCGGCGCACGCTCGAAGTCGCCTTCGCCCTATTCCTGATGCTGATGGCGATCCGGTTCCTGATCAGCCTGTTTTTTCAGGTCTAGGCGCGGGCTCAGTCGAAGCGACCGCTTGGCTCGCTCTGCTCCGCGCCCGCAGTTGCGTAAGTATCCGCCTGCGCCTCGGCCATTTCGGCGCGCTCGGGCGCCGGGATCTTCCCGTGCGCCGCGCCCGAGGTCTCGACGCCCCGGGCTTCCGGCTCTTCCTCGTCGATGCGCTCATATTCGCTGGCCGGCAGGTCGCCGATCGGGCCGAGCGCCTCCTCGTCGCGCTCGAACAGGCGCGGGCTTTGCATATAAACGTTGATGAGCCGCGACAGCGCGATGAGCGAGTCGACATGGGTTCGCTCATAGCCGTGCGAGGCATCCAGCGCGAAGCAGATCAACGCCGCGCGCATGTCGTTGCCGGCCTCCATCGCGGCGGCGGCGTCGCTGCGGTAGTGATTGAACACGTCGCGGCTGTGTTCGATGTTGAAGCGCTGGCACAGATGCAAAAGGCTGCGCGTCAGGTGCCAGTCGAAAGGCCCGCTAGAGTCCTGCATCGCGACCGTCACGCCGTATTCCGAGGTGTTCTGCTCCGGCGCGATGGTGCCGTTGTCGACCGAGACCATCTCCGCCACATCACCGTGAAGGATGTGCGAGGCGCCCACGCCCACTTCTTCGGAGATCGTGAAGAGCAGGTGACAGTCGAGCGGGATGGTGACTCCAGCCTCCTGAATGGCC
>CAYYSM010000503.1:0-1613 GCA_964474225.1 uncultured Hyphomicrobiaceae bacterium | reverse complement strand
CATGATCCACCTGACCTTTCCCGACGGCGCTGAACGCGAATACGAATCCGGCCTCGCCGGCGCCGACATCGCCGCCAAAATCTCGAAATCGCTGAGCAAGAAGGCCGTCGCGATGAAGCTGGACGGCGAAGTGCGCGATCTTGCCGACCCGATCGACAGCGACGCCAAAATCGAATTCATCACCCGCGACGACCCGGACGCGCTGCCGCTCATCCGTCACGATGCCGCGCATGTCATGGCCGAGGCGGTGCAGGAGCTTTGGCCCGATACACAGGTGACCATCGGCCCGGTGATCGAGAACGGCTTCTATTACGACTTCGCGCGCGACGAGCCGTTCCACCCGGACGACCTGCCGAAGATCGAAGCGAAGATGCGCGAGATCGTCGAGCGCGACAAGCCGTTCACCAAGGAGGTCTGGGACCGCGAGGAGGCCAGGCGCTTCTTCCGCGAGCAGGGCGAGCACTACAAGGTCGAACTGGTCGACGCGATCCCGGAAGGCGAGGATATCCGCATCTACCGCCAGGGCGACTGGCTCGACCTGTGCCGCGGCCCGCACATGACCTCCACAGGCAAGGTGGGCAAGGCCTTCAAGCTCATGCGCGTCGCGGGCGCCTACTGGCGCGGCGACCCCAACAACCCGATGCTCCAGCGCATCTACGGCACCGCCTGGGCGAACCAGAAACAGCTCGACGCCTACCTGCTCATGCTGGAGGAGGCCGAGCGCCGCGACCATCGCCGGCTCGCGCGCGAGATGGACCTGTTCCACTTCCAGGACGAAGCGCCGGGCGCGGTGTTCTGGCACGCCAAGGGCTGGACGCTGTTCCAGGAGCTGATCGGCTACATGCGCCGGAAGCAGCAGGAATGGGGCTATCTCGAAGTCAACTCGCCCGACATGATGGAGCGGACCCTGTGGGAGACCTCCGGCCACTGGGAAAAGTTCGGCGAGAACATGTACGCCGTCGAGATGCCCGACGAGCGCGTCTATTGCTGCAAGCCGATGAACTGCCCCGGCCATGTGCAGATCTTCAAGAACGGGCTGAAGTCCTATCGCGAGTTGCCCATGAAAATTGCCGAGTTCGGCAAGGTTCACCGCTATGAGCCGTCCGGCGCGCTTCACGGCATCATGCGCGTACGCCACTTCACGCAGGACGACGCGCACATCTTCTGCACCGAGGATCAGATCACGCAGGAATGCGTCACGCTCAACGAGCAGATGCTGGCGATTTACCGCGACTTCGGCTTCGAGAACGTGGACATCAAGTTCTCCGACCGGCCGGAAAAGCGCGTCGGCTCTGACGAGGTCTGGGACAAGGCCGAGGCGGCGCTGCGCTATGCGGTCGAGACCGCGGGCATGGACTATGAGCTGAACCCCGGCGAGGGCGCGTTCTACGGGCCGAAGCTGGAATACACGCTGCGCGACGCGATCGGCCGCGAGTGGCAGTGCGGCACGGTGCAGGTGGACCTGAACCTGCCGGGCCGGCTCGGCGCGTTCTATATTGGCGAGGACGGCGCGAAGCACACCCCGGTGATGATCCACCGCGCGATGTTCGGCAGCCTGGAGCGCTTCACCGGCATCCTGATCGAGCATCACGCCGGGCATCTGCCGCTGTGGC
>CAYYSM010000502.1:0-1614 GCA_964474225.1 uncultured Hyphomicrobiaceae bacterium | reverse complement strand
ATCGACGCCGCTCACACTCGAAAGAAAAGTCGTCGCCGTTGTGATACGTCAAGGTGAAAATCAGGCGTTCGCCTGCCAGCGCAATCGCCCCGGCGCCGCTCACCTCGTCCATCTCGTCCACCCCCTCGAAACTGAACAGGACGCGGTCGGCGGCCTCTGGCCTACCATCTATGCTCCCCGATTGCAGGTCAATGTGATACTCGCCCTCGACACGCTCGCCCACCCGGCGGAGCTTGACGTAGGGCGATACTTCCATACGCAGATAATCGTCGTCGAAATCGGGACTGGCTACCACGTCCCAGGCGCCTGTGACGGCCATTTTTCCTCTTCAGGTTTTCAGTTTCGCTTAAGGCGTCGTGCTCCCTCCACCGCCTTGCGCAATTCATCCTTGAGCGCTGGCAGGCGCGAGTAGGTGACGAACAGACCCTGGTAGTAGCGCTCGAAATCCGCCTCGCGCCCCTGCAGGCGGCGGATGGCGCGGATGACCTGGCAGAGCGCGCCAGCTTCAGCGTAGGAGCTGCGGTCGCGCCCACCGATGGCCCGCTCTACCAGGCGTTCGTACAGTTGTACCGCGCCGTCCAGCAGCGGATCGGCGGGGAGGGAGTGAGCCGTTTGCTCCAGCGCTTCGCCGTGCTCGCGGACGAGTTTGGCCGTATTGCGCAGTATCTGCGCCAATATTTCGTCGCCCGGCTCACCCCGCGCCGCCAGCCCCATATGCAGCAGTCCGGCGGCGACGGTATAGGTCAGGTCATCCTCCCGCCAGCTGGCCGGGATATCCGGCGTGGCGGCCCACTCCATCGCTTGCTGCCACTCGCCCTCCAACAGATGGGCGTAACCGAGCAGGTTGGCTTCCGTCATCACGACGACGGGATAGCCGCGGCGCCAGTCCGTCGCCAGGACGTGCGCTTCCGCCTTGGCCGTCAGTTGGGGATACAGCGCTTGCCACTGATCGGTGGCCTGCGCTGCCTGGCGCAGCTTGAGATAGACCGGCGCTTCCCACGGCCGCTGTTGGAACAACGCCAGCAACTCGTCGAGCGCTTCGGCGGGCCGGTCCAGGCGGAGCAGAGCCTGACCACGCGCATCCTGGAGCAATGGGCGGTACCGGCTATCGACCGGCAGCTTGCTCAGCCCGTCCTCGGCCCAGACCAGCGCCTGCTCCCAGTTCTCCTGCTCTCGGTAGCGGTCGACTATGTCCTCATACGGCCAGCCTTGCTGCGAGCCGACCTGGCGACAAAGAGATTCGTAATCGGGCAGGGCGCGGTGACGGCGGTAGAACTCGCGTAACAGTTCGGCAGGATGGGACAACAGACCAATGTTTTGGGAAGCCAGTCGGCGGGCGCGGTCAATGAGAGCCTTTTCCAGGGTTTTCATTAGTTCATCCCGGCCTTGCCAGGCATCTAGCAGAGCGTAACGGTTGGCTCCGTAGAATTGCAATTCATCGGAGACATCGATAGCCCTCGTTGCCGGCTCCGGCTCACTTCGACCGATGGCGATGAAGAGATTCTCCTTCATCACATCCACGTCAGTGCGCAGCGCCTCGACCGGATCGGGCCGGGTAAAGTGAAAACCGTCCTGGCCCAGATCAAAGATGTCAAAGAGGGCCAGGTAAGCGTC
>CAYYSM010000501.1:0-1617 GCA_964474225.1 uncultured Hyphomicrobiaceae bacterium | reverse complement strand
GTGGCAGATCATGCGGAACGTATGCGCCAGCCCCCAGGACGGAAAGGTGTTGGTCGAGAAGCGCTGATGCACCAGCGCCATGGCCGAGACCATGCGCTCGTCCTGCAGATCGAGGTAATAATCGCCAAGCTGCGGCGCGAGCAGCATGCCCTTGTAGTTCAGCGTCTGCGAGGACAGCGAAGGGATGTAGAAGTCCTCATGCCCCTCCGGCTGCTCGCGCATCACCGTCAGCTCGATCACGCGGCGCAGCACGAACAGGCGCAGCTCGAATGCGGTCGTGTCCTTGGTCTCCGGCCCGCGCTTGATGAAGACCTGCGCCATGTGCGGCTCGGTGGGCAGCACGGAATAGCCAAGATCGGAGTTGTCGACCGGCACATCGCGCCAGAACAGCAGCTCCTGGCCTTCCTCGCGGATCACGCGCTCGATCAGCGAAGTGTAGTAGGCGCGCGCTTCAGGCTTTCTGGGCAGGAACACCTGGCCAACGGCATAGTCGCCTTCCGCCGGCAGCGTCACGCCATGATCGGCCGCCACGGCCCGCAGGAACGCATCCGGCATCTGGATCAGGATACCGCAGCCGTCGCCGGCTTTGGGGTCCGCGCCGACGGCGCCGCGATGCTCCAGGTTGCACAGGATATTCAGGCCTTTGCGAATGATCTCGTGGCTGCGCACGTCATTCATGTTCACCACGAAGCCGATGCCGCAGGCATCATGCTCGCGGTCGGGGTGGTACAGGCCCTGAGCGCGGGATGGCCGATTGAGGCTGGCGCGCGCGGTCATCGCGTTCGGCTTGGTCACTGACTTCCGAGTCCCCTGTTCGCGTTGTCGATGATGTCGGATGTGTGGCGTCAGCCGGACGTGACGGGAGGTCTCTTGGCCGCCGCCCTGTCGAGAACGATCGGCGAGCGCTCTCCGATCACCAGCGCCCGCCTCAGGCATGGTTCAGGTTTTCGACACGCCATGGTTTCGTCCCCTCCCGGTCCCGCATCCGTTTTCTCGCGGGTTTGCCACCCGCTTCAGCGTCCTGCCGGTGCAGGCCCTTGCGGCGGATCCTTTCCGGGTGCCCTGTCCCGGGATCGCTGCGTTTCAATCTGGCGCAGTCGAGCCCGGAGCGCCCGTCGCGCTGCGGCCCTCTGAAGGCGCAGACGCGACATGACAAGGACAGCACTCCTGCCCTATCAGCCGCAAGGTTGACAGATTTTGGCCCGGAGCACAAGCCGAATGAACAGGACGAAGCGAAACAGAGCGTCGCAACCGTTTCGAAACCGGCAATGAAATAAACCGAACCTCACCCCGTTTTGAACGGATGTGTCCCAATGTTGGCTGAAACGATGGGTGAAATGGCCTAGGGTTCGGGAGTGGGACGCCGCCGCCGGACATTGCCGGCAACGGCGCCTGCGTCGCATCGCAACGACGTTTATCTGGATGAGGATTCGACCATGAACAAGACCAAGACTGCTTCGACCCTGGCCGTCGCCGGCGCTTTCGCCACCGCGCTGTCGATGACCGCTCACACGGCTCCGGCCAATGCGCAAGAAGCCGTGAAGTGCTACGGCGTTTCGCTGGCCGGCGAGAACGACTGCGCCGCCGGGCCGGGCACGACCTGCGCCGGCACCTCGA
>CAYYSM010000500.1:0-1617 GCA_964474225.1 uncultured Hyphomicrobiaceae bacterium | reverse complement strand
GTGTTGAACATATCCCCACCTTCGGCCGGGGGACGGTGGTGATGATGATGATGATCTGCAGCAGCAGAAACGCATGCCCAGCGCGCGGCGCTTTGAACTACGCGGTCTTTGCCGACAGTCGACAATTCGGGGATTGTTGGCAATGTGGGCGCTTGTTTGAGAAGGAGAACCATCTCACATCTTGATATTAGGCGGCGTGCTCCTGGCTGTGTTGTTGATAGCGGCCATCGTCGGCCTATTGCTATTTTGGTGATTTTCTAGTTGAGGGCAAGAGTAAAATGAAACGATTGAAGGTCATAAAGATCATACTCGTCATTCTGGCCGTTTTCGCATTCGGATACGGCCTGCTAGGCTTGGACTATAGCAGCGTTTACGCCCAGGACCAGAAACCAACGCCGGTATCCCAACCGACGGCGGAACCGACATCGGAGCCGACATCCAAACCGGATCCCCCCGCTCCAGACCCCACGCAAGCGCCGGACAAGCCAGGGCCTAAACCCACGCAGGCCCCGGAGCCAAGCGTTGAGCCGACGGCGGAACCGACGCTGATCCCAGAAAAGCCGACGGTCGCGCCAACAAAGCCGGTCGTCGATGCGACCCCAACGCCCATACCGCCGGACAAGCCGGATGCCAAGCCGACGCCTACTTCTTCAGCGCCTCTTCCAGGAGGGCCAGAGTCTCCGGGGCCGGGCAAAGCGCCGCCGGAACCGACGCCCTTGCCAGGGCCGGGGGAAAGCGCGCCTGTGTCGCCGGAGCCGCCGGTGGATGGCAATGTGGATGGCAATGAGAGTGGCGATGAGGAAAGAGTGCAGCAGGATGCGCTCGTCGTCAGCGTCCACGTCTTCGATGATCTAGGTGGAGACGGCCTGCGCGGCGTGCCGGTGCTCCTCGATGGCGTCGTCATCGGCGCGACCGACGCCGATGGGCGCTTCGCTCTGTCTCTTGACGAGCAGGCAAATGATCGCGCTACGCTGTCCATCGCACCACCCACCGGCTGGCAGTGGGATGGCGCGCCGGTCGATATGCCTGATGTGTTGGCGTCAGGCCGCGCCGATTTCCCACTGACGCAGGAAGCATCCAATGAGCGTTCGCTTCCCGGAGGTGCGGGGGCGTCCCCCAGCCTGACGACCACGCTCGCGCTCCTGATCGCGTTGACCTTCGTGGGGATAGGATCCCTGGCCCAGGCGGGGGGCGCCCGCGCGCTGACCGCGGCCTACCGTCGGCAGATGGCGCAGTCTCTGGAATGGCAGCAGGATGAGATCATCGAGCAACGGCGGACGGAGGCCGAACAGGTCTTGCGCGACACGGGGGATTGGCGAGGGGTTCTTCGCCAGGTGCTGGTCGACGCTCTCCCGGAGGTGGGCGCGGGCGATGCGTCTGTGGAGATCGGGGATACGTGGCTCGCCGTCGTTGATGTGGGTATAAGTCCGGCCCGTTTTGCAGTAGCCCGGCAGACAGGAGAAGAGGGGAGCGACAAACGCTACACGTTCACCACCTCGCCCCGTATCCCGCTCATCAACCGGTGGCGCGAGCGCGCGATCTCACTCGACGCAGCGCTATCCCCATCGGTGCGAGTGGAAGTCGAGGCGGTGTGGCGCTATCTCTTGCAGAAACGAG
>CAYYSM010000499.1:0-1634 GCA_964474225.1 uncultured Hyphomicrobiaceae bacterium | reverse complement strand
GCATCGGCGACAAGATCACCGTGGTTCAGGAGACCTTCGGCAAGGTCTTCAACGAAGGCACCGAGTTCCAACGCGACGGCAGCCAGTTCGACCGGCTGTTCTCGGATGGCGACACCTACGAGATCGGCACGATGTCGGCCTTCCTCATCCACACGCCGGGCCACACGCCAGCTTGCATGACGCATGTGATCGGCGACGCCGCCTTTGTCGGCGATACGCTGTTCATGCCAGATGGCGGTTCGGCCCGCGCGGACTTCCCCGGCGGCGATGCCGGGACGCTGTACGACTCCATCCAGAAGCTGCTGGCGCTGCCCGACGACATGCGCCTGTTCATGTGCCACGACTACGCGCCGGGCGGCCGCGAGATCAAATGGGAAACGACGGTCGGCGAGGAAAAGGCCCACAACATCCATGTCGGCGGCGGCAAGACGAAGGAGGAGTTCGTCAAGTTCCGCACCGAGCGCGACGCGCAACTCGCCATGCCGCGGCTCATCATCCCCTCGCTGCAGGTGAACATGCGTGCGGGCGAGGTGCCAACCGATGAGCACGGCGACAAGATGCTGAAGGTGCCGGTCAACAAGCTGTAATTGTACAAGAGAGCGGGTCCCGGCATCGCGTCCGGGACCCCGCCGAATGAAGAGCCCGATAATCCGGGACAAGACGAGGAAACGAACCAATGGACGCCAAGCCGATTTCGGACCGCCTCAGCGTCGCGGGGCAGATCCGGCCGGAGGATATCCCGGAGATCGCGCAGGCCGGATACCGCGCGATCATCTGCAACCGCCCCGACGGCGAAGCGCCGGACCAGCCGAGCTTCGAGGAGATTGAGACCGCCGCCGAAGACCGGGGGCTGGAAGCGCGCTACATGCCCGTCGTTTCGGGCCGTGTCCGCGACGAGGACGCCGAAGCCTTCGGCAAGGCGCTGAAGGAGCTGCCCGGCCCGATCCTCGCCTATTGCCGCTCCGGCACGCGCTCGGCCACGCTCTGGTCGCTCGCCGAGGCCGAAAGCCGCCCCGTCACCGACATTCTCGCCTCGACCAAGCGCGCGGGCTACGACATGAGCGGGGTGGTTCGGCGCATCGCCAATGCGGGCAAGACGCCGACCGACCGGCCGGACGCGAGCTATGACGTCGTGATCGTCGGCGGCGGCGCAGCAGGTATCTCGGTCGCGTCCAGCCTGCAGGCCCGGCGCTCCGGTCTTGAGATCGCCATCATCGACCCGGCGGACGTGCACTACTACCAGCCCGGCTGGACGATGGTGGGCGGCGGCATCTTCGATGCGGAAGACACCGCCAAGACGATGGGCTCGCTGATCCCGCGCGGCGTGCACTGGGTCAAGGCGGCGGTCGCGGCCTTCGAGCCCGGCGACAACGCCGTGATCCTCGATGGCTGCCGGGTCATCAAATACGACCGGCTGATCGTCTGCCCCGGCCTCAAGCTGGACTGGAACCGCGTGGACGGGCTGGTCGAAACGCTGGGGCGCAACGGCGTGACCTCAAATTATCGCTATGACCTCGCGCCCTACACATGGCAGCTCGTGCAGAACCTGAAGGCGGGGCGCGCCGTGTTTACTCAGCCACCCATGCCGATCAAATGCGCGGGCGCGCCGCAAAAGGCGATGTATCTCTCGGCGG
>CAYYSM010000498.1:0-1636 GCA_964474225.1 uncultured Hyphomicrobiaceae bacterium | reverse complement strand
ATCATCGTGACGGACGCGCCCAGCTTTTCCAACACCTTGCCGCCAAGGCCGGCAAAGCGGATGTTCAGGCCCTTGTAGTCTTCCAGGCTGGTGATCGGCTCGGAATACCATCCAGCCGTCTCCGGGCCGATGACGCCGCACAGGTGCGCATAGACGTTGAAGCCCTTGTTGGCGTAAACCTCCTGCAGCATGTCATGCCCGCCGCCCCAGAAATACCACGAGGCGAAGGCCCACGGCTTCAGACCGAAGGGCACCGCGGCGAAGAGGGGCACAGCCGGCACCTTGCCCTGGTCGTAACCGATCCAGGTGTAGCCGGCTTCGACCTTGCCGTCGGAGACGGACTGGAGGATATCGAACGGCGGCACCAGCTTGCCCGGCTCGAACACGCGGACCTGAACATCGCCGCCGCTGGCCGCATCAAGTTGTTTGGCGACATATTGCGACGGAGAGCCGAGGCCCGGCAGGTTCGACGCGAAGGCGATCGGCATCTTCCAGCGGATCTGGTCGGCGGCCGCCTGATCCACGTTCGCGCCGGTCAGGAGCGCGCCGCCGAGCACGAGCGCGCCAGCGGCGTGTTTCAACCTCTTGCTAAGACTCATCCACATTCCTCCCAAAGCGTTGCAGCGCGACATGCCGGCAGAAATCCCACTGTTTTTCCGCTGTGCAGCGTGTCACGTCCCGTAGCGTGAAAACGGGCTCATGCAGGCTATGGCACAAGCCGCTGAATCGCAAGCGAAGTCTGGCCTTGCAGCCGTCTCTGCTAGTATATCTTATAGAAGAATGCTGCGGCGCGCGGCTATGTTGCGGTGCAGCACATGTTTAACTGGAAAGAGATGGAATTTTTCTCTTAGAGTATAGCTTTGTGTCGCTGGAACACCTTGCGACCCATGCAACATCGTCAACCACCGAGGAGGGTTGCATGACTATCGCCGATCAATTGCGGCTTATCGGCATCGTTGCCGCTTTCGGCTTCGTTGCAGCGGTTGTGATTGGCATGGTCTAAGCGGCATCGGGCGCGCGCCCGATGGCAACCACCAACATCACGCACAAACGAAAACGCCGCGGCGGCCATTCCCCGCGGCGTTTTCAGTGGGAATCCCGCCGCTCTATTTTCTGAGCGCGATCTGCGCGACGGGGATATGCCGGCCCTTGGCCGGGTCGAACTGCGAGATCGTGACGCTGTGGCGGCCACGGCTGGCAAAGTTGACCGACAAGCGCCCCTCGAAATTCGGCCCCTGGAACGAGGCGCGCAGGCGCTGGCCCTCAAGCCGCCCGCTGATGCGGCCTGTGTTGTTCGCAATGTTTTCGGTCCACACGCCGCTGATGGAATTGCCGTTGCAGCGGACATTCGCGCTTGCCTGAATGCGGTAGTCGGTGCCTGCGCAGTTGATGACCTGGCGCAGGCCGCTGCCGGTCTTGGTATAGCTGATCCGGCAGAGAATGCGCTCCGCCTGACTGGCGCCGATCGGAGTGACGGTACCCGTGCCGCGCCACTGGCCCGCCAGTCGGTCGATAAGTTGCGTGGCATCGGCCGAGCAAGCGGCCTGAACGGCGGGCACGCCCGCGAAGAGTGTCACAGCCGCCAGCATCATGCTCAGCGCGCTAGAGCGGAACCACGTCATCATCCTCAATACGC
>CAYYSM010000497.1:0-1642 GCA_964474225.1 uncultured Hyphomicrobiaceae bacterium | reverse complement strand
CGAACCAAGGCATTCCCGCTTTATCGCAACGATTTATAAATATTGATAAGTTCAGCCTTTATAGCTGCCAGCAAGTTAACCTGTGCCAGGGAAAAGGAGCTAGGATCGAGTGCTTCTACTGAATGGCTGCCAGTGTATGAATAGAAAATTTCTCCAATCTTCTTTTTCTTCTTCGCAGCCTTTCTCGGTTCTCCGTGATCCAAATCATGCTCAAAGGCTGTTCGCATCGCCTTAATATGGCTAAACACCTCTGGGATAGATTCAAGTCGGTTCGCTGGTCCTTCCCAGAAAACGAAATATAAGTTTTCTATGAATTCCTTAAATTCTCCAGAAGATCTGACCCCATTCCCAATCGCCAAAAGTGCAGATAACGTCTTGTTAGTTACTTTGAAGAGGTCTTCACCATTTTTTGCTGCGTAACTTTTATTGATGCCAAAAATAAGCTCCTTCACTTCATTAGTGATATTCCTGCGGTCTTCGTCTACACCGCTAAGTATGTCAGCAGACTGGGCTGCTAACGAAAAAATACTTGGATGCTTACGGAAAAACTGTCTCAACAAAATCGCTTGGCGTGTGTTCGCTCCAGACTTCACGTTTGCGTTTACGGTGCGCTGGAATTTTAGATAGTCGTTGTTAGTCGCCCCATGACCAGCTTCAACCTGTTGACGAAGCTCGGTTAAGAATTCTTCGATGAAATTTGGAAAGACGGGTGCGCTTGCCTTATGAAGCCCGGTCTGGTTTAAATGACATACTAATGTAATTATCGACTGAATGATTGTGCGATTTCGAAAAAACGTATAACAATGAGGAAATTCAGAATATAAATAATCGAGAGAATCTTTAATACGTGTAGCCGCTGCAGATTGATGAGAGAACGCTGAATTTGATTCAAACACATCTTTAACGTCCTCAAAGCGTAGCCCGGCGTCGAGGCCCTCAATCTCGATTGTAGCAACTTTTGCAGATATATCGAAATAAGCGTAGCGTTTGTCTGCGATGACAGTAGTTTGTGCGAAAAACGGATGTTTGGCCAACTCTGCACAGAAATCGCGCAAATTACTGTGTATTGAGTTGAGCTTTTCGCTACTTGTAAGGGGAAGCCCTCGTTGAAGGCGCTGAAAAAAATCTTTCAGTTCCTCAACAGATGCGTTGGTAATTTCGTCGTACTCGATTTCGTAGTCATCAAAGGAATCCGAAAGATTTTCAGGGAGCGTTTGATAGGATTCACCGCCAAAATATTTCGCTTGCTGTGTGTCGAGCTTCAGGTCACCGTCCATGAATTCCCAGATGGCAGCGAGACGCTGTTGACCATCTACAACCTCAAATTCTTCAGGATTATCACTAATTTTTTGAAAATAAAATTTTGGGAGCCTCCAGCCGCGTAGTATTGTATCGATTAGAAGGCGCTTAGTTTTAGTATCCCAGACTTTTTCTCGTTGCCAATCTGGTATCTCGTACCTATCGCGGCGTTTATAGATTTTGTCGAGAGCTCGCTGCTTAGACAACATTTCCATTAGTGATACCGACAAATCGCTGAAATTAGGTTTGAATAACGCAAGGTGATTTGGGATTAAATAATCTAATGGAAGATGGTGCCCAGGGGCGGAATCGAACCACCGACACTGCGATTTTCAGTCGCATG
>CAYYSM010000496.1:0-1653 GCA_964474225.1 uncultured Hyphomicrobiaceae bacterium | reverse complement strand
AATGCGCAAAAAATGTGCCGTTTTGAGCCAGATTTTTTTATGCAGAACTCTCGTTCATTTGAAACAAAACTCCCAAAAAAAGCGCCCGCTCATACTCACGAAAAATCGTGAGTATGGGCGGGCGCAAAATGGGCGGGCGTCAAATAATTGACGGCGGCTTTTTGAATACTTGCGGCGGCCCCTGAGCGTCTGCCGGGGCCTGCCCCCGCGACGCGGGAAAAGCAGGTGCGGGCAAACGCCGGTGCGTATTTGGGCTTAGTTTATCGCGTCAATCAATCATCAACACTCTCCAGCATCTCGACGGCCTGCTGCACCGCTTTTAGGAACAGCATACCGCCTCGGTAAAAGGACTTGAGTATGATCAGGCAAATTTCTGTATCTACAGCCTGGGACTTGCATCTAGGGCACATCGCCATCGGATTACCCCTCACCCCGTGTGCGCAGGGCCTCGATGGTGTCTCGCGCTGTCGTCATCGGGCTAATCAGACGCATGCGGTTGATGAACAATCGCTGCCCCAGCAACCCCAATGCGCTAATGGGATATATCGCCCAGCCCAGGATCAACCCCTTGTGCGTCCAAAGCACGTTCTCTTGTTCCTGGGGCAACGCCAACGCGCCGATCAGGAGAGCAAGCCACAGTAGAACGCCCCAGAGAGGTACGGGGGGGCGGGAGAGAACTGATGCGATGGTCCAGGCCAGCGCCGTGATCCCGGTGAGCAGCATCGGAACGAACGAGGCGCGAGTCACCTGACCGCGACCGCGTCGGCGGGGTCGGTGCCCGGCCACGTGACGGATCTGTCGGTCAGGGCCGAGCGCAGTAGCCGCGGCGAGGAATAACGCCAGGAGAGTGGCCCCCTGGTCCCACGCCACGTACAGGATTTCCAGGAGACCGTTGAGGGTCAGTATGCCAAAATCTGAAAGGCATTGGATGATGATGTCGATGTCCATAATAGCTCCATAAAACAACAAAAAAGACACCTAGCTCCGAATAAGATAAGGGTAGCGCACTCCAGCGCGACTGATATCTTCACCGACTGATTTTGCAGTCGTATTTTGCTCCCCCGCCGCGTTGCGGTCGGGAAGCGCCCGGGGCTAAATGTCTGATATGAAGATTTTATGAAATTTCTAGGAAATTATACTATAGTGGTTCAGGCAGGTCAATAGTACTGTGGTACTATTTTCAATTCTGTGATTGGTTGCATCCTTGTTGCACATGCAACAACAAACCCCTTACCTCACATCTTCCTCACAAGAGTTGGGCGTGCTCTATTGTCACATTGCGAACCACTGCCCTGCCCTGCTCTCCAGGGGCAGCGTGCGGCGTTGCTTTATCAGTGTTCTTCGTTGGAGGAGAGCTGGGAGGCTTTTCATCGTTTTGCGATGCGTCTGTCCTTGGATCATCGTCTCCGATCCACCCCCGCGCGCGCGGGGGAAACGTCATATGCCCAGCACACGCCCTAGCCGTGGCGCCGATCCACCCCCGCACGAGCGGGGATCACTCCGCAGCCCTTTTCTCCATCTCGTAGCATCGCATCATCGCCCCCCGCCAGAACAACTCACACCGCTCGCCCGAGGGGCCGTCGAGGCGGTTCTTGCGTGACCAGACCTCCATCACGTTCGCCCGCTCATTGTCATTGTCGACGCCGCCATTGC
>CAYYSM010000495.1:0-1656 GCA_964474225.1 uncultured Hyphomicrobiaceae bacterium | reverse complement strand
TGACGCGCGCGTGCTCCTTGCCGTCGGGCCGGCGGATGATGAGCGTCAGCGGCGCGGAAACGGCCTTGGCCGTGTCGTCGCGCAGGAGCGCTGTCAGGTACACGTCTTCGCCCGGCCGGTAGACGCCGCGCTCGGCAAACACCATCGCATCGAGCGGCCCCGGCGCGGCGCGGCCCGCGACGCCCCGGTCGGTGAGGTCAAAGGCGGACTTGGTGATGTCGAGGAAGCCGTAATCGCCCTCCGGCGTGCGCGCGACGACGATCGCCGGGGACACACCGCCCTCCCCGCGTGTCAGGCCGGCATCGAACTTCGCGTAGCCGCTCTCGTCGGTGCGCACGGTCTGGAGCACGTCATTGTTGCGCGCCAGCAGGCGGACCTCCAGCCCGGCCATCGCCTCGGCGCTCGCCAGCGAGCGGGCAAAGACGTGGATGCCGTCGTTCCCCGACATGGCCGTCAGCCCGATATCGGAGATCACGAACCACTGCGTCGCGCGCTCGCGCCAGCTCTCCGCGTCTTCCGAGGCGGGCTGGGCGGTCATCACGTAAAGGCCGGGCTTGAGGTCGCCGGCAAGCTCGTCGATGGGGAAGGCCGTCGTGACCGCCTCGTTCAACTCCATCTCGACGGGCATCTGCCCTTCCCAGAGCAGTTGGCCGTGCTCGTCCTTGATCGCTTGCGCGCGGAAGCCGGCCAGCTGCTCGCCGAACGCGCCTTCCAGCACCTCATGGGCGAGGCGGCGGTCGCCGATGCGGTAAAGCGCCATGTCGAGTTCGCGCGTGTTCACCGTGACGACCGGCAGGCCCTTCTGGCCGGTGCGCGGCAGCACATAATTCCGCCCGGTGAAGCGCGCCGACGGCGAGCGGTCGCGCACATAGATGCTCAGGTCCACCGGCTTGAGCAGCGTCTCGCCGATCGCGGACGGCAGGCCCTGACGCAAGCGCAGGGCATAGCGCTGCCCGTGGCGCAGCTCCTCGACACAGATCTGCTGGTCGTCCACCGCCACGCCCGCCGGGTCCCGCCCGTTCACGCTGATGTATTTGCTGAAATCGACGCCCTTCGCGAGCCGCTCGGAAAACTGGAGGCACACGCGCGGCGCGGCGGCGTCGGATTCCACCGTGTAGTCCAGCATGCGGAAGCCGCGCTCGGCCCGCAGCTTTTCATAGGCCGCGCGGACGCTCTCGCTTTCGCGCACATCGAGGCTCGCGGCATAGGCGTTGATCGCCGGGCGCCAGAGCGAGCGTTTCGCCAGCCCCTTGCCCAGTTCGGCCAGAGCCGCGGCCTTGAGCGCGTCGGTGCCGGCGCGCTGCGCGGCGATGTAGGCGGCGGAGGTCGCGTTGCGCTGGAAGTTGCGCTTTTCGGAATAATTCGCCGGGTCGATCGCCAGATAGGCGCGCGACAGCGCCAGCCAGGTGTTGGCGTCCTGCGGCTCCAGCACCACCGCCGAGGCATAGGCGCCGGTGGCCGCGCGCGGCATGTTCTCCTTGCGCGCGAGATTGCCCCGCTCGCGGAATTCGCCGGCGTTCGCGCCGTCGGTGGACCAGTTTTCGCGCAGGTAGCGCTCGAAGGCGTCCGCCTCCCGGGCGATCTGGTCGTTGGAGTAGGCGGCGGCGTGGGGGGCGCTGGCGAGCGCGAGGCCGAACAGGGCGAGGAAAACGGGGA
>CAYYSM010000494.1:0-1658 GCA_964474225.1 uncultured Hyphomicrobiaceae bacterium | reverse complement strand
GCCTCGGCCTGTCGCGCATCGCCAATTTCGACGATCTCGACCCGCTGGCACAGGAGCCGGATGTGCGCGTGACCATGCTGCGCGCGGGCCAGCCGGTCCCCGGCGACGCCGATCTCGTCATCCTGCCGGGCAGCAAGGCGACGCGCGCTGATCTGGCGTTCATCCGCGCGCAAGGCTGGGATGTCGATCTGGCGGCGCATGTGCATCGCGGCGGACAGGTGCTGGGCATCTGCGGCGGCTATCAAATGCTGGGACGTGTCGTCCGCGACCCGGAAGGGCTGGAGGGCGCGCCAGGCGACACGCCGGGCCTTGGCCTGCTCGACATCGAGACGACCATGACGCCGGAAAAGCGTCTCGCCGAGACGCGGGCCGTTCACGCGGGGACGGGCGCGTCCTTCACCGGCTATGAAATCCATATCGGGCAGACGGCGGGGCCGGACTGCGCGCGGCCGTTCGCCCATGTCGAGGGGCGGGCCGAGGGCGCGGTCAGCGCCGATGGGCGCGTGGCGGGCAGCTACCTGCACGGCATGTTTTGCGACGACGGCTTCCGCGCCGCCTACTTGCGCGCGCTGGGGGCCACGCCCACCGAAGGCTCCTACAGCGAGACGGTGGAGCGCACGCTTGATGCGCTGGCCGACCACATGGAGGCGCATCTCGACGTCGCCGGCCTGCTCGACATCGCCCGTTAGGCGAGCGCAGCCTCGACGCGCGCCCACTGATCCGCGCCGTCGGGCAGGCCGAGCCGGAGCCAGCCGCGCGAATAGTGGAAAGTGCGCGACCAGATCTGCGCGCGGGCGAGCCGGTCCTGCGCCGCCGCCGCATCGCCCGTCTCGTAAAGCCGGAACAGCGGCGTGCCGCCGACAAGGTCCCAGCCCGCCGCTTCCGCGAGCTGGTCCAGCCGCGCAGCGTCTGACTCGAGGCGCGCGCGGGTGGCCTCCTGCCATGCGGTGTCCATGAGCGCGGCGCAGCCGATCGTGATCGCCGGACCGGAGACCGGCCAAGGCCCCGCCAACTCCTTGAGCCGGGCCGTGTGCCGCGCGCCGCCCACCGCGAAGCCGAGGCGCAGCCCCGCCAGCCCGTAGAATTTGCCGAACGAGCGCAGCGCGATGACCCGCTCGCTCTCGCGCGTGAGCTGCGGGACCACCGACAATTCCGGCGCGGCATCCGCGAAGCTCTCATCGACCACCAGCAGCCCGACCTGCTCAGCCAGCGCCAGCAGCGCGTCCGGCGCATGCCGCTGCCCGTCCGGGTTGTTCGGGTTGACGATCACGGCCAGATCGGCGCTCGCCAAATCATCCGCCCGCGCCACCTCACGCACCTGCCAACCCGCCGCCCGCAAGGACGCAGCGTGTTCGTTATAAGTCGGTCCGATCACGTGCGCTTCGCCCGGCGGCATCAATGTGGGGATCATCTGGATCGCCGCCTGCGCCCCGGCGACCAGCGCGATCGCGCAGGCCGCGCCATAGGCCCGCGCCGCCGCTTCACGCAAGCCCGCCATGTCCGCCTCGGTCGGCAGCGCCGCCCAGGCCCGCGCCGGAATGCCGGGGACCGGATAGGGCCGCGGATTGATGCCGGTCGACAAGTCGATCCAGTCGCCCGCCGCGCCGCCGAAGCGCGCCATCGCCGCGTCCAGATTGCCGCCGTGATCGCGCATGTCG
>CAYYSM010000493.1:0-1659 GCA_964474225.1 uncultured Hyphomicrobiaceae bacterium | reverse complement strand
TTCGACTGGCCGCTGCTGGCGCAGACCCCGCCGGACCGGCCCTACATGCTCTCCGGCGGGCTGACGGCGGAGAACATCGCTGAGGCCATTCGCGTCACAGGCGCGCAGGCCGTCGATACCTCCTCCGGCGTCGAGCGCGCGCCCGGCGAAAAGGACTCGGCCGCGATTCTCCGCTTCGTGCAAGCCGCCAAGGCCGTCACCGAACCTATGCCAATCGAGGCGGCGTGACGCCATGCGCACGAGCCCATCCGTAAATCGCTCCGTGCGCTGCGCTTCCACGGTTACGTTCCTTGCCGCGCTATGCGTCGTCCTGATGGCCGCGCCCGCCGTGGCAGACTCCTTCTGGGATCACAACGGCTCGCTGATGCGCCTGCAGGCAGACGGCAAACAGCGCGTGCTCACCTACGAGGAGCCGCGTGCGCAGATGCGGCGCGCGGGCGTGACCCGCGGCACGCTGCTGTTTGACGGGCGCAATGTCGGAGACTATTACGTGGGCCGGGCGCGGCGTTTCTCGCGCTATTGCGAAACGCCGCTGGTTTACGAGGTCGAAGGCCCGGTCACGGATAACGGCCTGCGGATCGTCATGCGCGGCGAACGCGAGGTCTACGCTAGCGGCTGCCGGCCGACGGGGCGCGTCGTCGAGGACGTGCTCGTCTTCACCTATGAGTGGTCGGATTAGGCGCGCATCGCCGGCCCGCGATCAGTCCGTCCGTTCAGAGATTTTGCCGAAAAAGAGAAACCTTATGGAACAAATCCCCAATACCTTCCGCTCCGGCCCCGACGAGCGCGGCCATTTCGGCGATTTCGGCGGGCGTTTCGTCGCCGAGACGCTGATGCCGCTGATCCTGGAGCTGGAGCGCGCCTACGCGGACGCCAAGGCCGATCCGGGCTTCCGCGCCGAACTTGAGGCGATGAACACGCACTATACCGGCCGGCCCAGCCCGCTCTATTTCGCCGAGCGGCTGACCGAGCACCTTGGCGGCGCGAAGATCTACTTCAAGCGCGATGAGCTGAACCACACCGGCAGCCACAAGATCAACAACTGCCTCGGCCAGATCCTGCTCGCCAAGAGGATGGGCAAGACGCGCATCATCGCGGAGACAGGCGCGGGACAGCACGGCGTGGCCGTGGCCACCGTTGCGGCGCGCTTCGGGCTGCCCTGCGTGATCTACATGGGCGCGACCGACATCGAGCGCCAGCGGCCCAACGTGTTCCGGATGAAGCTGCTCGGCGCGGAGGTGCGGCCGGTGACCTCGGGGCGCGGCACGCTGAAAGATGCGATGAATGACGCGCTGCGCGACTGGGTCGCCAATGTCGACAACACCTTCTACATCATCGGCACGGTCGCTGGGCCGCACCCCTACCCGGCCATGGTGCGCGACTTCCAGTCCGTCATCGGGCAGGAGCTGCGCGATCAGATGATGGAGACGGAAGGCCGCCTGCCGGATTCGCTGGTCGCCTGCATCGGCGGCGGGTCAAACGCGATGGGCCTGTTCCACCCGTTCCTGGACGAACCGAACACCCGCCTGATCGGCGTGGAGGCCGGCGGCCACGGGCTGGACACGATGGACGGCCATGCGGCCTCGCTCAACGGCGGCAAGCCCGGCGTGCTGCACGGCAACCGCACCTATCTGCTGCAGGACGACGACGGCCAGATCA
>CAYYSM010000492.1:0-1670 GCA_964474225.1 uncultured Hyphomicrobiaceae bacterium | reverse complement strand
GGAAGCGGATCAGTTGGGAGCAGGCGATCAACGAGATCGGCGACAAGATGCTCGAGATCCGCGAGAAGTCCGGCCCCGACTCGGTCTACTGGCTGGGCTCGGCGAAGTTCAACAACGAGCAAGCCTATCTGTTCCGCAAGTTCTACGCCTTCTGGGGCACCAACAACGGTGACCACCAGGCGCGTATCTGTCACTCGACCACGGTCGCGGGTGTTGCGAACACCTGGGGCTACGGGGCGATGACGAACTCCTACAACGACATCCACAATTCGCGCTCGATCATCCTGTTCGGCTCGAACCCGGCCGAGGCGCATCCGGTGTCGCTGCTTCACCTGCTGAAGGCCAAGGAGGAGAACAACGCGCCGTTCATCGTCTGCGACCCGCGCTTCACCCGCACGGCCGCGCACGCGACCGAGTATGTGCGGTTCCGTCCGGGCACCGACGTCGCGCTGATCTGGGGCATTCTCTGGCACATCTTCGAGAATAGCTGGGAGGACCGCGACTACATCCGCCAGCGCGTCTGGGGCATGGATGAAATCCGCAAGGAAGTCGCGAAGTGGAACCCCGAGGAAGTCGAGCGCGTCACCGGCGTTCCCGGCTCGCAGCTGCGCCGCGTGGCCCGCACGCTGGTGAACAATCGTCCCGGCACGCTGGTCTGGTGCATGGGCGGCACGCAGCACACAAACGGCAACAACAATACCCGCGCCTACTGCGTGCTCCAGCTCGCGCTGGGCAATATCGGCAAGCCGGGCGGCGGCGCCAACATCTTCCGCGGCCATGACAACGTTCAGGGCGCGACGGACCTTGGCGTCCTGTCCCACACGCTTCCCGGCTACTACGGCCTCAAGAAGGGCTCGTGGCAGCACTGGGCGCGCGTCTGGGACGTCGATTACGAGTACCTGAAGGGCCGCTTCGCCTCCCAGAAGATGATGGAGTCCAAGGGCATCCCGGTCAGCCGCTGGGTGGACGGCGTGCTTGAGGACAAGGCCAACATGGACCAGCAGGACAACCTGCGCGCCATGGTCTTCTGGGGTCACGCGCCGAACTCGCAGACGCGCGGGCCGGACATGAAGAAGGCGATGGAGAAGCTCGACCTGCTGGTCGTGGTCGATCCATTCCCGACGGTCACCGCGATCATGCATGACCGGAAGGATGGCTGCTACCTTCTGCCAGCGTCGACGCAGTTCGAGACCTATGGCTCGGTAACGGCCTCAAACCGCTCGCTCCAGTGGCGCGAGAAGGTCGTCGAACCGCTGTTCGAGTCGCTCCCCGATCACACGATCCTTTACAAGTTCGCGACGAAGTTCGGCTTCGAAAAGGAGATGTTCAAGAACATCGCGGTGAACGGGGAAGAGCCGCTGATCGAGGACGTCACCCGCGAGTTCAACCGCGGCATGTGGACCATCGGCTACACGGGTCAGTCGCCCGAGCGCATGAAGGCCCACATGAAGTATCAGCACACCTTCGACAAGACCACGCTGCGCGCGCGCGGCGGGCCTCTGGACGGCGAGTACTACGGCATGCCGTGGCCGTGCTGGGGCACCCCGGAGATGAAGCATCCGGGCACTGCGATCCTGTACAACCCGCAGCTGCCGGTTGCTGAAGGCGGCCTGGCCTTCCGCGCCCGCTTCGGCGTCGAGGCGCCCGAAGAGTGGGGCGGCGGCAACCTG
>CAYYSM010000491.1:0-1673 GCA_964474225.1 uncultured Hyphomicrobiaceae bacterium | reverse complement strand
GTTCATGGATGACTGGGAGGACCGCTACCGCTACGTCATCGAACTCGGCAAGGAGCTGGACCCGCTCCAGCCCGAAGATTACACCGAGGATCACAAGGTGCGCGGCTGCGTCAGCCAGGTCTGGCTGGTGACGGAGCGCGAAGGCGACCCGGAGCGTCCGGTCCTGAAATTCCGCGGCGACAGCGACGCGCACATCGTGCGCGGCCTGATCGCCATTCTGATCGCGCTTTATTCCGGCAAGCGCGCCGACGAGATCACCCAGCTTGACGCAGAAAAGGTCTTCGACCAGATCGGCTTGCGCGACCACCTGACGCCGCAGCGCTCCAATGGGCTCGCGTCGATGGTCCAGCGCGTCAAGCAGGATGCCGCGGCGGCGCAGGGCACCGCCACGGCCTGATCGCTCTACATTTGCGGCTTGTAGTCCGGCGCGCCCCAGTGGGTCAGTCGACGCGAGGTGTCATGCGCGGCCTCGGCTGCGGAGCGGATCAGCCCGTAATGCCGCGCCAGCTCCTTCAGGGCGATGTGCAGCACCAGCTTCGCGGAGCGGCGCGGCCAGCCCCGCGCTTTCTCCGTTTCCTCCAGCCCTTTCAGGTGGCAGCACACATCCACGAGGAGATCGGCAAGGTCCGGCCCCACGTCCGCCAGCGCTCGGCGCACGCGCTGCTGCGCCGCCACCGTCTGCTCGCGCAAGTTGGTCGAGGCGCCAGGCCCGGCGCGACGCGCGGCGCGGTCACCCGGGATGCCGTCCCAGCTCGCCGTGACGCGCGGCGTCATACCCGCATAGAAGAAATCGCGGCGCAGGCGCTCGCCTGCCTCGAACTGCGCCGCGTCGATCAGCGGTTGGCCGCTCTTGTCCCTGCGCCGGCGCAGCCAGCCAAGCGGGCTTTCGGCTTCATCAACCAGCGCAGGCTTGCGGACCCCCTCGATCTCGGCCGTTGTGATCGCGCGCGCCTGATGCTGCTGCCGAAACGCATCGCTCCGCGCAAGTTTTCGTCGCAAAAAGGCGCGTCCGGCTTCAGAGAGCACAAACCCGCCATCATTCGGCGCAATCAATTGTCGTCGTTGAAGCGTCGACACCAATTCACAAGAAATGCGGCGCAATTTTTTGCTGCCCGAAGATGAACCCTGTGTCAAAATCAAGGCACGATCACCATTATCTGCTGCTTCATTTGTGCGATGCGGAACCAGGCGCGCATCCCGCCGGCTCAGCTTCCGCAACACCGCGATTGCTTGCGGTTCAAGCGCGTCAAATTCGCTCACCAAGGATTTCCTCCAGAAGTTACGCCACGAACCAGGGCGGCGCGCAGCACACTTTCGACGATACCAAGCGCCCGGTCGAAGGCCGGGTCCTCGCGCCGGTCTTCGACGACCGCGCAGCCATGCGCCACAGTGGTGCGATCGCGGCCGAACAGCGCGCCAACCCGCGTCAGGCTCAGGCCCAGGCCGACATGCGCGAGGTACATCGCCACCTGACGCGCGAAAGCGACGGGCGCCCGGCCGCGCCGCGCCGCCGACAACTCCTCGCGCGGGACGGCGAGGATGGCGCTGACGATCCGTTCCAGAACGGCACAGATTACTGCGAATTGAATATGTTGTGCTTGATGGGCGCTTGATATAGCTGGACACCTCGAACTACCCTGAGTTTCCGGCGTCATGGCTGCGGCGCGGCGCAT
>CAYYSM010000490.1:0-1677 GCA_964474225.1 uncultured Hyphomicrobiaceae bacterium | reverse complement strand
CGTCATGAACGGCGCGAGCGCGCCCGGCGGCGTCCAGTTGGTGCGCACGATCGCCTGCAGACTGTCGCGCTCATGGGGCCACAATCGCGCGCGGGAGATATTCGCCGCGAAGCCGTGGAACGGCAGCCGGAGGTCGGCCGCCGTGCCGTGCGGAATGTGCCGGTCGATCAGCCTGTCATAGCGCCCATGGCCGTAAAGCCCTAGCCGCCCGCCGAAAAACGCGGTCTGCCGGCGCGCGCCGCGGAGCACGCCGCGTTGCGTGAAGATCGTTCTGGCCAGACTGTTGATGTCCTCAGGCCCCAGCCCGCACGCCAGCAGCGCGCCGACCGCCGCGCCCGCGCCGGTTCCGCCAATCGCGTCGATGGGCACGCCAAAATCTTCCAGCGCCGTTATGACGCCGAGATGCGCCGCGCCGCACAGACCGCTGCCAGAAAGCGTCACCGCGTTGGCGCGGCCCATTATGAAGCGCGCCAGCCGGGCGAACGACGCCTTGTCGCCCAGCGCCACGAAATGATGCGCCTGCACGGGCCGGGCCGCGAGCCAGCGCTCCGCCCCGCCCTGCAACCGCCCTGATAGCCGCCCGGTGACGATCGCCAGCCGCGACGTGCGCCCGCCCGCCATGCCGAGGCCGCCGCGCTCCACATCGGTCGTGGGGATGCGCGGGCCGGACGGGTCACCATCATCAACGCCGACGATCAGCACCTCATCCGCACGGTCGATGCAGCGCCGCGTCCACGGCGTCAGCGTGCCATCGGCGACATAGAGCACGGCGTCGTTCCGCCGCTCGCTCTCCTCCAGTTCCTGGGCCACCTCCGGGTCATCGAGCGCGATGCCGCCCGGCTGGTTCTGTCCCAGGCCGTCTGCCGAGAGGACCTGGCACGCGCCCAGCCCTTCCAGCGCTTCTGACAGCGCGCGCAGGAAATCCTTCGGCACCTCGCCGCTTGCGCCGGGGCAGACCGCGATGGTCCGCGCCGCGGGCTTCGGCGCGGCTGGCGACACACGCGCGCCGCCCTTCACCACGCCGGAGAGCAGCGTCTCCCAGAGATGCGGCATTCCGGCCATCACCTCGCGGAAGTCCGCGCGCGACAGACGCAGCACCGTGCTCGGCCGCGCCGCTGTCACCTGCCACGCGTGTTTGCCGAAGCCGAAAAAGGCGGAGGCATCCACCGCCACGCCGGGGCCGAACACTGCCTTCGCCGCCTGCTCCTCCGGCTGCCAGGCGTCATCCGCCGTGGCGATGAGCCGGCCGGACATGACGATATTCAGCGACTCCACCGGCGCGCCCGCATCCGCCAGCTTCTCGCCCGTGGCCAGCGAGGCGACATGCGCCGCTGCATAGAGCGCGCGCAGATCGTCGGGCGCCAGCTCCTGAAAGGCGTCCACGGCCTTGAGCAGCAGAAAGGGCGGCGGCGTCATGAATGCTCCGGGCCTGGTTCGCGTGGGCGCGTCGAGCGCGCAAAAGCGGCGAGTTGGGCCGATCAAGCGGCTAGTGCGGCCCCCTCCGCCATCCTAAAGCGCGATCCGCTCACCGTGAATGGCGTTTTCGTGGGGCACGATTGGCTGAAATCAGCCATTTTCGCGCATCCTCCGATTCAGGTATTCACGCCCGTTCACATACTTTTCATCTGTAGTAACGAGGCGGTGTAACCCCATTCCTTTCTTGGTTCTATTGATTTA
>CAYYSM010000489.1:0-1687 GCA_964474225.1 uncultured Hyphomicrobiaceae bacterium | reverse complement strand
CAAGTTGAAGAAACGGTTTCGGATGGTCTGAAGCGCGAGTTGAAGGTGACAGTCGCGCGCCCGCAGATCGAGGAAAAGGTCGATGCGCGCCTGCACGAGATGAAGCAGCGCGCGAACATCAAGGGCTTTCGGCCTGGCAAGGTGCCGGTCGAGCACCTGCGTCGGCTCTATGGCCGCTCGATCATGACCGAGGTGCTGCAGCAGACGATTTCCGAAACGAGCCAGCAGGCGCTTTCCGAACGCGAGGAGCGCCCGGCCCAGCAGCCGCAGATCAACCTGCCGGAGGACTCAAAGGACGTCGAGAACATCATCAGCGGCGACGCCGATCTCGAATACACCATGTCCTTCGAAATCATCCCGGACATGGAGTTGGCCGATCTGAGCAAGTTCACTCTGGAGAAAGAGGTCGCCGAGGTCGATGAGGAGGACGTCGAGAAGAGCGTCCAGCAGCTTCTCGAATCCAGCGCCACCTATGAGCCCAAGGACGGCGCGGCGGAAGAGGGCGATCAGGTCAAGGTGGATTTCGTCGGTAAGATCGACGGCGAACCCTTCGAGGGCGGCGCGGCCGAGGACATCGCGGTGGTGATCGGCAAGAACCAGTTCATCCCTGGCTTCGAGGAAGGGCTGGTCGGCGCCAAGCCGGTCGAAGAGCGCGTGGTCGATGTGACCTTCCCGGAGGAATATGGCGCGGAGCATCTGGCCGGGAAGGCCGCCCAGTTCGAGGTCAAGGTGAAGGAGGTCGGCGCGCCGAAGCTGCCGGAGGCGGACGACGAATTCGCCAAGAACCTGGGCTTCGAATCCATGGACAAGCTGCGGGAGGCGATCCGCGACAAACTGTCCAAGGAGCTTGAACAGGCCAGCCGCACAAAGCTCAAGCGCCAGCTTCTCGACGAACTGAACAAGGCGCATGATTTCGAGCTGCCCAGCTCGCTGGTCGAGCAGGAGTTCAACGAGTTGTGGCGTCAGACGACCCAGCAGATGGAGCGCGCCGGCCAGAGCTTCGAGGACATGGAAACGACCGAGGAGGAAGAGCGCGAGCGCAGCCGCAAGCTCGCCGAGCGGCGCGTGCGCCTTGGCCTGGTCCTTGCCGAGATCGGTCAGCGCAACGATATCGAGGTGACCGACGAGGAAATGAAGCGGGCGATGATGGATCAGGCCCGCCAGTATCCCGGTCAGGAAAAGCAGGTCATCGAATACTTCCAGCAGAACCCGGGCGCTCTGATCGAGCTTCGTGGCCCCATCTTCGAGGAGAAGGTGGTGGACTACGCGCTGGCGATGGCCACTGTTAACGAAAAGCCTGTCTCGAAGGACGAGCTGTTCAAGATGCCAGACGAGAACGAAGAGGCTGAGGCCGCTTCGTCGAAGCCTGCCGCGAAAAAGACCA
The DNA here is from genome assembly GCA_964474225.1 of uncultured Hyphomicrobiaceae bacterium. GTDB lineage: Bacteria > Pseudomonadota > Alphaproteobacteria > Rhizobiales > Rhodomicrobiaceae > Dichotomicrobium. The sequence goes on along the minus strand of CAYYSM010000489.1, from coordinate 303 downwards.
GGAAGAAGAAATGAGCGATCCGAACGAACCCAAAATGTCCTCGCTCGTGCCGATGGTGGTTGAGCAGACCAACCGCGGCGAACGCGCCTATGACATTTTCTCGCTTCTGCTGAAGGAGCGCATCATCTTCGTCACCGGCCCGATCGAGGACACGGTCGCCTCGCTGGTGACGGCCCAGCTTCTGTACCTGGAGTCGGACAACCCGAAAAAAGAAATCTCCATGTACATCAACTCGCCGGGCGGCATCGTGACCTCGGGCATGGCGATCTACGACACCATGCAGTTCATCCGCCCGCCGGTTGC
>CAYYSM010000488.1:0-1690 GCA_964474225.1 uncultured Hyphomicrobiaceae bacterium | reverse complement strand
GAACGTCAAGATCGGGCCGATGAACACCAAGTTTAACGGCGAGGTGGAGCTGAAGGACCTGAACCCGCCGGAATCCTACCGGATCGAAGGCAGCGGCAGCGGCGGACAGGCCGGCTCGGCCTCTGGCGGGGCGAATGTGCGGCTGGCGGACAACGGCGGCGAGACGGAGCTGACCTACGATGTCGACGCGCGCGTGAGCGGCAAGATCGCCCAGCTTGGCAACCGCCTGATCGACGCGACGGCGCGCAGCATGGCGGAAAAGTTCTTCGCGAATTTCGCCAACGAGATCGAGCAGCCGGGCGCCGCCCCGGTGCATACCTCGGCGGTCAGCATCCCGTCTTGGGTCTGGATCGCGCTCGCGACGGTTATCGCGCTGTTGGTTCTGTTCCTGATGTTTGGCTAGGCCGCGGCTCGGGCCCGTTCCGCCGCGCTGCGAATGGCGCGGATGTTCTCGCCATAGACCGCGGGGTTGTCGACCGAGCCGCCCTTGAACACGGCCGAGCCAGCCACCAGAACGTCTGCCCCCGCCTCCACCACCAGCGGGGCGGTCTCCGGCGTGATGCCCCCATCGACCTGAATATGGATTGGCCGATCCCCGATCATGGCGCGCAAGCGGCGGATCTTGTCGAGCTGCGAGGCGATGAAGGTCTGCCCGCCGAAGCCGGGGTTCACGGTCATCACCAGCAACAGATCGCACAGGTCGAGCAGGTATTCCGCCGCCTCGGCCGGCGTGCCGGGGTTGAGCGCGATGCCCGCCTTCGCCCCGGTGGCGCGGATGGCCTGCAGCGTGCGATGCGTGTGCGGCCCGGCTTCCGGGTGCGCGGTGATGATGTCCGCGCCGGCTTCCGCGAAGGCTTCGATATACGGATCGACCGGCGCGATCATCAGATGCACGTCCATCACGGTGGTGACATGCGGGCGAATCGCCTTCACCAGCGGCGGGCCGAAGGTGAGGTTGGGCACGAAGTGCCCGTCCATGACGTCGACATGCACCCAGTCGCAGCCCTGCGCTTCGATCGCGCGGATTTCCGCGCCGAAACTGGCGAAGTCGGCCGACAGGATCGACGGGGCGATCTTGATGCTGCGGTCAAAGCTCATGCGTGTATCTCCGTTTCGCCGCGCGGCATTCTCCGCCGCGCGCGGCCCGCTCGCAACTGGCGCCGGTTGTGCCGTTAACCGCGCCACGCTAGCCTCAATCAGGCGTAGCCGTTTCCGCGCCGCTCAACAAGAGACACTGCGCTCATGGACCCCGCTGCCGCCGGTATCGACTGGTGGGCCGGCACCACCACTCCGCCGCTCGCCGCGCTGCTCCGCCTTGTCCTGGCGGCGGTGCTGGGCGCGGTCATCGGCATCGAGCGCGAGGTCGGCGGGCGGCAGGCAGGCCTCAAGACGCACATGCTCATTGCGGTGGCCGCGGCGACCTTCACGCTGATCTCCTTCGAGATGTTCGCCGATGTGAGCGGCCAGGCCGGCGCGAATGCCGATCCGCTGCGCATCATCCAGGCGGTGACGGCGGGCGTCGCGTTTCTCGCGGCCGGTACGATCATCCGCACGGCCGACCGGGTGCGCGGGCTGACAACCGGCGCGGGGATGTGGGCGGCGGGGGCGGTCGGCGTGAGCGCGGGGGCGGGCTATCTGATCCTCGCGGTGCTGGCCACGGGCGTGACGTTTGTCATCCTGACCGTGATCC
>CAYYSM010000487.1:0-1690 GCA_964474225.1 uncultured Hyphomicrobiaceae bacterium | reverse complement strand
GATGAAGGTCGATTATCTCATCGCCTACGGCATTATGATCTCGGCGCTGCTCATCAGCATCCCGCTATTCCTGTTCTTCGGCTGGCTGTCCGACCGGATCGGCCGCAAGCAGGTGATCCTCGCCGGCTGCCTGCTTGCCGCGATGACCTATTTCCCGCTCTTTCAAATGCTGGCACAGGCGGTGAACCCGGACCTCGTGGCGTTTCAGGAGCGCACCGAGGTCACGCTGCGCGCGAACCCGGATAACTGTCAGCTTCATGTCTTCGTCGGGCCGTGGTCAAACTTCACCGACTGCGATCAGGCGCGCGACTTCCTCACCGACCGCGGTGTGTCCTTCACTATCACCGACGTGCCGGCGAACGCGCCCCAGACGATCACCGTGGGCGCCAGCGACCCGATCCCCATCGAGAACTGGCAGCGCGAGACGAATGGCGAGGCCGTGCTGTCGGCATTGCGGGCTGCCGGCTTCCCCGAACAGGCCGACCCGCGAGACATCAACCTGCCGCTGGCGGTGTTCATCATCGTGGTGATGATCGGCTACGTGGCGATGGTGTACGCGCCGATCGCCGCCCTGCTGGTCGAGATGTTCCCGACACAGATTCGCTACACCTCGGTCTCGGTGCCCTATCACATCGGCAATGGCTGGTTCGGCGGTATGCTGCCGCTCATCGGCACGGCGGCGGTCGCGGCGACGGGCAATATCTATTACGGCCTGTGGTATCCGATCATCATTGCCGTTATGAGCATTGTGATCGGCGGCCTGTTCCTGCGCGACACGCGCGGCCGCGAGTTGACGGAGACGTCTTAAGCGATGCGGACGGCCCCGTGGCGCTTCGTTCGGGAAGGACGGCATGGCTGAATTTCACGCCTGGGCGGCAACGGGAACGGTCAAGAACCTGAAATCCTGGATGGAGGCGTTCGCCAACGCGTCCGAAAAGCCCATCGCGCCGAAAGGCCGGGTCGTCGTGGCTGAGCGGGTGGTCGAGCACTTGGAATTCACGCTGCAGCAGGCGGACGGGCCAGACATGGAAGTCAGCCTGAGCAACGCCGGGATCCCGCTGGAAAACAGTCACACGGTCACAATCGTCTGGGCCGCGCCGGAGGACAAGCCGCAGGGCAACACCTATTGTATCGCCCTTGTGAACCAGACCACCGGCGCGGTCGCGCGGCTGTCGCATAATCTCCCCCGCCTGCGCGGCGAGCCGGGGCTGACCAACGCGCTCGGCTTCGGCCTGCTGTCCACGGTCCCGGCCTTGTTCGCAGCGCTGGCGTGGCAGGTCGCGCCATTGGGGTCTCTGCCGCTCGACCGTGGCACACTGTTCATGATCACGGCCATCGGCGCGGTGCTGCTGTTCGGGCTGGGCGCGCTGATCTCGCGCTGGATGATGGATATGCGCGCGCAGGACGACGATCGGAAAATCTGGTCCGCGGCGAGCGAGGCGCTGGAAGCCGCTGGCGGCGGACGGCACAATCTTGCAGGCGCGGCCTAGCCGTCCGTGTCAACCCGATCGACGATCGTGAATGTGAAGTCGTACTCGTCCCGCGCGCCCGCTCCGTAATGCTCGCTGAGCGTCGTACGCCATTCCTCCGGCGGCAGGGCCGGGAAATACGTGTCGCCGCTGACATTCGCGTGGACCCGCGTGAGATAGATCCGCTGAGTCTCCGGCAGGAACGCCTCGAAGATGTCCGC
>CAYYSM010000486.1:0-1694 GCA_964474225.1 uncultured Hyphomicrobiaceae bacterium | reverse complement strand
ATCGTCTCCCTGCGCATGTAGGGTGTGAACCATTTCGGGTCGGTGCGATATTCGATCGACCCGTCGGCGTGAATGCGGGCGGTTGCCCGGCGCGACGAGAGGCAGAAGGTGTGCACGCTCATCGGCATTCCGCCCGTATGGGTGAAGCCGCATTCGACATGCACATCCACGCACATTGACGAGCCCACAAAGCCCATCGCGCCCATGCCGATGTTGTTGCCAAGCTCCTTCAGCTCGTCCTCCAGCTCGGCCACCTTCGGGTCCGGGTTGCGGTCGCCGACCGGGCGCAGGCAGGCCGCCTGCTTGCCGAGCACCATGCAGATATCCTTCGAGCCGCCGAGCCCGACGCCGACGATTGCCGGCTGGCAGGCCAGACCACGCTTGCCGAAAGCGATCAGCGTGTCGAGGAAAAACCGCTTGATGCCGTCGATCCCATCGCCGGGGAACAGCATCCGGTAGTCGGTGCCAAAAAGCCCGCCTTTGTGAACGGTGGTGATTTCGACCCAGTCCGCGTCCGGCTCGAAGCTCCACTCCACCTCCGGCGCGTTCAGGCCGACATTGTTGTTGTGGTCGTGGCGCCAGAGCGGATGCACGCGGTTTGGGCGCAGCGGAACGTCATGCGTGGCGCGGGCCGTGGCGGAGCGCAGCGCGCGCTCGAAGCCGACGAAGCCGCCGTCGAACTTTGCCTCGTTCCCGACCTTGATGAAGTAGCGCGGCAGGCCGGTATCCGCGCACATCGGACGGCGATCCTCGGTCGCGGCTTCCCAGTTGTCGAGCATGGCCTTGAGGACAAAGGCGGACAGATCGCCCTTTTCCATGTCGACCATGCCCTTGATCCCGTTGAGGTAATCCTCCGGGATGTCGATGGCGGCCTTGCACATGACGTCGTAGGCCGCTTTCTCAATGGTCTCGTTCGAGATCATGTTTCCTCCGTTATTCGGCGGCGACCGATGGGTCGAGCAGTGTCTGACCGGGCTGGACGATATCGAAGCTGACCGGCGCCATCTCCGTTTTCAGATCTTCGCCGTCCAGCGAGATGCGCGTGTAGCGCGTGGCGTCCAGATCGCCGGTCTCCGGAAAATCCTCGCGGTAATGCGCCCCGCGCGAATCCTCGCGCGCCAGCGCGGCGGTGGCGATCACCTTGCTCGCCATCAGCAGGCTCTTCAGGTTCAGCCAGTCATGCCAGGTCAGGTTGAAGCGACGGTCGCCGTCGGCCAGGCCCGTGTGGTCCAGCTCGGCCTCGTGCTCTTCGAGCTTCGCCAGCCCGCGTTTCACGCCCTCTTCATCGCGCAGCACGCCGACATCGTCCCACATCGTCTGCCAGACGCGCTCGCGCAGGCCGAGCAGATCGCCGGGCGATTGCGAGAACGGATATTCGGCGCGCGCCACGCTTGCGTCGATCGCGGCCTCGTCCGCCTCGCGCCAGCCTTCGCGCGCGACGAACGCGGCCATGCTGTCGCCCGCGATGCCGCCGAACACGGTCGAGTTTGCCACGCCGTTGCCGCCGAGCCGGTTGGAGCCATGCACGCCGCCGCAGTCTTCGCCGGCCGCGAATAGGCCTGGCATAGCGGTGGAGGTGTCCGGTTCAAATTCCGCGCCGCCCATCAGGTAATGCGCCGTCGGGACGACCTCGACGCGCCCGCCCGCCAGGTCGAAGCCGCAATCCGCGCAGCGCTTGACCATGCCGGGGAAGG
>CAYYSM010000485.1:0-1694 GCA_964474225.1 uncultured Hyphomicrobiaceae bacterium | reverse complement strand
AAACCGCTCAGAGGCCCGTCATCGGGCCGATTAACGTCCCCGAGACGGGGACTAGTGGTCTCTCCCATAAATTCTTGGGGTAAAGACTTCCGAAGTCTTCTGACTCATTCTGAAGAAGGCTTGCCTCTCTATCAGGCCAGAACGTCGTTTATCGATCCTAAGCACCTTCAAGACTTCGGAAGTCTAAATGAGCAATACCCTAAAAACTTATGAAACGCACCACTAGGGGTGTGGGCTTTTGTCTGCGTTGAACACCATGCGAAATTCCAGAGAGCTATGGTCACATCTCTAAAGTGGCGGCGCGAATCACTGAAAAACACTGACCCCACCGACGCGCTTGATCGGTGGGGTCAGTAAATTCAATGGTTTGGTAGTGATATTCAGATTGTTGGACGGCTATGCTTGTTATTAGGGCCTAACCAACAGGATGCTTGCACGTTGAGCAAGAATTTGAAGTCGACATCCTTTGTTGGCTCTGGCTCTTCCAGGTTAGGATGACGTGACATTTATGGCTGGGTCCTTTCCCTTTATGGTTGTCTGTCCGCACCTATGGCAGGGCCAGACATTTTTCTTGCGCTGGCGAACCTGGTGGGCATCGGTTGATCAAGGAATCCGCTCCCGTTTCACCGATCAGTATTTCGGTGATGGTATTCGCATGTCGCCCGTCGCTGAACTTTTCACTCTCTGATTCAGTATCGATCACGCTGGCGTACCCGCTGTAGGTGATGACCAGTTGGGGGGTATAGTCTCCCTCACGGGTGGAGAAACCCTTCCACGATGAGTCAGAACCGGAGTGCTCTGGGCCGCGCAGCATAACACCGTGGTTCGGTATCGTACCATTCACCCATCCGCGCACGAGATCAGTCACGTTGAACGAGTACCAAACCCAAGAGCCATGGGTTACACCAGTGGATCCATAGGACCCGCCAATAGAGGGAGATGTGTTCCAGGTTACATTTGATTCTGACCACGCGGAGTTGATGCGGTAGGTCGTGATCGTGCGCGTCTTACCAGGGTAATCATATGAGTTGACCAGATAAACCCTGAGAACAGCGTTGGCAATGGATGTGTTGGCGGGAATGGCCGACGTGTTGAATTTGATCAAGCTACGCACGACCCTTCCATCTGGATCGAGATAGTCGTCGTAGCCAGCCCACATATCGACTGTGCTGCCAGCGTTCGAGTTCGGATAGCCTTGCAGTATACATGCATCCGCGACAGCATAAAACGTCGTCGGCGGCTGTACGAAAACCGAGCGCGTGTTGCTCCAGCCGCTCTCAAGCTGCTCGCCCTCCCAGGAATTGATCGCCTTCACGCGATAGTAGTACGTCCCTGGCGATTTGCCCGAGATGTCGGTAGAAGTACCGGAGCCAGAGTAGGCCGTGCTTGGATTGGAGAAGGATGTGTTGTCATCCTCCTGGAGAAGATAGGTGTCGGCCCGCTCGGCGGCGCTCCAGCTCACGGTATAGTTCCCGTCTCCGTCGCTGTTATTGATGGCGTACAGCACCGGCGTGGCAGGGACAGGTGGGTAGACCTTCATCACCAGAGGGAGGTAAATGTCATACCTGATTTCTCCCACGGTCACACTGCTGGAGTTGTTAGCAGGTGTAACATCCCCTGGATCCGAGATAGAAGCGGTGTTGACGAACGAGAAGTCGCTGTCCAGGCTGGGATCAATCTGCCCGTAGATATTG
>CAYYSM010000484.1:0-1704 GCA_964474225.1 uncultured Hyphomicrobiaceae bacterium | reverse complement strand
GGGCGGCTCTGCAAATCCTGGCCCGTTACGACGTGCGCTACGTCTACCTCGGCCTTTACGAGCGAGCGTACTACACCGCGGTCGGCCTGTCCAAGTTTGACCGGATGGCGCGGGATGGCTATCTGCGCGTCGTCTACGACCAGCAAGGCACTACCATCTACGAAGTCATCCCCGAAGCCCTGTCCGACATCCCCGAAACGACAGACACGTGGGCGGAGATTGAGTGAGCGAAGGGGCAAATGAGCAAGTAAGCGAATAAGCGAATGGGCGATTCAACCGGCCAGCCTACTCATCTACCGATAACCGATATACCGACCTACCCATCTCACAAAATCCATTAAACCCGTGTATATATAAGTGAAATGATGACTGACGAGATTCAAACCATTGAGCAGGCTCTGGACGGGAACACGGCGGCGCAGCGCCGGCTTTACGAGACGCACTACCAGGCGGCCTTTCGCCTGGCCTACCTCCTGTTACACGATGTGGGCGACGCTGAGGAAGTCGTGCAGGATGCCTTTGTCTACGTCTTCCGCAATCTGGCGCGCTACGACGCCGGGCGGGGGAGCTTCTGGGCCTGGCTGCGGGTGACGCTGGTGAGCCGGTGCCGGAACAAGCGGCGTGGGATGCGGCTATCGACGGTTTCATTGGACGTGTTTGATGCTGCCGAGCTAATCCCGGCTCGGCGCCGGCAGGAAGGGGACCCGGCGGGGGTGCTGGAGCGGCTGGGCGTTCGGCGGGCGATGTGGGAGGCGTTGCAACAGGTCAGCCTGGGCGCGCGGGAGGCCCTGATCCTCCGTTACTACGAGGGCTTGGCCTACGCGGAGATCGCCGAGATTCTGGGCTGTTCCAACGACGCGGCGCGCTCGCGGGTGGTACACGGGAAAGCACAGTTGCGGCGCCTGTTGTCGCAACCCCAGCATGCGCGCGCCTGTGGCGTGGAGAATCTCGTCCGAGCGACAGGGAGTAGCGGGAATGAATGATCGTCATCTGAGCGAGCGGGAGTTGATCCTGGCCGGCAGCGGCGAAATCGACGACCGAGTCGAAGCGCATTTGCAATGGTGTGCCCAATGCCAGAGCGCGGTGGCCGAGTACCAATGGCTCCAATCGGCACTGGAGACCACGCTATCGACAGCGGCCGAAGCGGTGCCGGTTCCCCGGCCCAGGTGGTGGGACGTCCAGGCGTCGTTGCAGGCCGGTCGAAGGCGACGGGGCTTTGCCCGGCACATTTCGGCTGTCGCTGCCGTTTTACTTGCCTTCGGCATACAACTGTCCCTGATTCCAAACTGGGGGGCTTCTGTGGCGGCACAACAGGCCAGCCAACAGCCCCAATTGGTCGTCGTGCCATCCCCCGCGTCGCCGACCGCGGTGGTGGCGGACGGGGCCGGCGCCACTGCTCTCCTCTCAACGTTGTTGCCCTCGGTCGAAGCCTTGACCGTCACCCCGGCCCCGACCTTGGCCCCGGTTCTCCCGCCCACACCCCCCTCAACAAGTGGTGCCCAATGAATGACAAGTTAGCGCGTCACAAACTTTCCGGCATACCAACCTACCCATTTACCAGTTTACCGATATACCAATCTAGCAATATACCGATACGCCGACTATGACCCAAATCCTTCTCGCCCTCCGCTGGTACCTCATCATTCAAGTCTTCGGCCTGGCGGCCCTGCCCCTGAGCCGGGCGCTATTCCACCGCCTGCCTGA
>CAYYSM010000483.1:0-1712 GCA_964474225.1 uncultured Hyphomicrobiaceae bacterium | reverse complement strand
CAAGCGGCTGATCCGCGCGTTCCACCTGAACGAGGGCCGCGAGCCGCAGAAATACGGCATCGGCATCAAGGAGCTCTGGGAGTTGCCGCCGGAAAAGCATCAGCCGGGGCTGGTGCAGCACACACTGGGCTGGCCGCTGGATGACCGCACGGGCGGCGGCTCGTTCATCTATCACTGGGGCGAAAACCTCGCCTCGGTCGGCTTTGTCGTGCATCTGAACTACGAAAATCCGTACATCTCGCCGTTCGACGAGCTACAGCGCTTCAAGACGCACCCGGCGATAGCGCCGATGCTGGAGGGCGCAAAGCGCATCGGCTACGGCGCGCGCGCGATCAGCGAGGGCGGCTATCAGTCCGTGCCGCAGCTCACTTTCCCCGGCGGCGCGTTGATCGGCTGCAGCGCGGGCTTCGTCAACGTGCCGCGCATCAAGGGCTCGCACAATGCGATGCTGTCCGGCATTCTCGCGGCTGAGGCCGCGTTCGAGGCGGTGAGCGATGGGCGCGCGAACGACCGGCTGGAGGCTTACGAGCGCGCTTACGAGACCAGCGCGATCGCCAAGGACCTGAAGAAGGTGCGCAACGTGAAGCCGCTGCTGTCGAAATTCGGCACGCGGCTGGGCACCGCGCTGGGCGGCGCAGATATGTGGCTGAACACGCTGATGCCGTTCCTTAATTACACGCTCGGCCACGGCAAACCGGACCACGAGACGCTCAAGCCGGCCTCGCAGTTCCAGCCGATCGAGTATCCGAAGCCGGACGGCGTGCTGACCTTTGACCGCCTGTCATCAGTCTATCTGTCAGGCACGAACCACGAGGAGGACCAGCCGGTCCACCTTGTCCTCAGCGACGAGTCGATCCCGATCGAGGAGAATCTGCCGAAATTCGACGAGCCGGCGCAGCGCTACTGCCCGGCGGCGGTCTATGAGGTGGTTTCGACGGAAAACGGGATGAAGTTCCAGATCAACGCGCAAAACTGCGTGCACTGCAAGACCTGCGACATCAAGGATCCGCCGCAGAACATCAATTGGGTGCCGCCGGAGGGTGGCGGCGGGCCGAACTATACGAACCTTTAGAGCAAGCGCGCTGCGCTACTTCTTGCGGAAGGCGTCGAGGTGGACAACTTCGGCGCCTTTGTTCTGATCGCCAGACTCGTCCTCCGACGCCTTCTCGGCCTCGTCCTTTTCGCCGGAAGTCTCGGCCGTTTCGGTATCGCCCGCGCCCGCCAGCGCCGGCTCGCTCGGCCCCGGCAGCGCAGGCTCGGCGGGGCTTGGCAGCTTCGAACCGGTCGGAGCCGGCGTCTCCTCGCTCGGCGGGATCTCGGTTTCCGCCTCCTCGCGCGCGGCCGACTCGCCCAGCGCCTCAAGCCCCCCGAACTGCAGCATGAACCCGACGCTCGGGTCCTGGAAGCTCTTCATCGCGCGGAAGGGAATGACCAGCGTTTCGGGCACGTTGTTGAAGGACAGGCCGATCTCGAAGGCGTTCTCGTACACCTTCAGACCCCAGAACTGATACTGGATGACGACCGTCATCTCGTGGGGATAGCGGTCGAGCAGCCGCTTGGACAGCGAAACGCCCGGCGCCGTGGTGTCAAAGGTGATAACGAAATGATGGTCCCCGGGCAGGCCCCGTTTCTCGACGCGGCGCAACACGGTGCGCACGACGCCGCGGAGTGCCTCCTGCGCAAGAATGTCGTAACGAAATTCGTCGTTGGGC
>CAYYSM010000482.1:0-1714 GCA_964474225.1 uncultured Hyphomicrobiaceae bacterium | reverse complement strand
GGCATGCCGATGTTCCTGAAATAGCGCGTTTTCAGCAAAAGTGGGAACCGGTTTTGCGTCCGAAAACGCGACAAAACAATAACTTCGAGCGCGCCGTCTGCGGGAGGCCGCCATGCGCGTCGTCACCCTGATCGCCAGCGCCACCGAAATCGTCTGCGCGCTCGGCTGCCGGGACCAGCTTGTGGGGCGGTCGCATGAGTGCGATTTTCCGCCCGATGTGCGCGATCTGCCCGCGCTCACCGAGCCGAAATTTCCGGTCGACGGCACCAGCTACGACATCGACCAGCGCGTCAAAGCGATCATCCAGGAAGGCACGGCGGTCTACCGAGTCTTCGCCGACAAGCTGGCCGAACTCGACCCGGATGTGATCGTGACCCAGGACCAGTGCGAGGTCTGCGCGGCGTCGCTCTCGGATGTCGAGCAGGCGCTGTGCGACTGGACGGGCCGGCCAATGCGGATCGTGTCGTTGCAGCCGGACAGCTTGGCCGATATCTGGGGCGACATCCGCAAGGTTGCGGGCGCGCTCGGCGTCGACGGGCAGGGCGAGGCGCTGGTGTCCGATCTGCGCAAGCGCATGGCGGCGGTGCAGGCTGAAGCCAAAGCGCAGCCGGAGCGTCCCCGCGTGGCCTGCATCGAATGGGTCGATCCGCTGATGGCGGCGGGCAATTGGGTGCCCGAGCTCGTCGAGATGGCGGGCGGCGAAAACCTGTTCGGCGAAGCGGGTAAGCACGCGCCCTGGATGACCTGGGACGAACTCGCCGAGGCCGATCCGGATGTGATCGTCGTGCTGCCCTGCGGCTATGACATCGCGCGCACGCGCCAGGACATGCCGATCCTCGAAGCCAAGCCTGGCTGGCGCGACCTGCGCGCGGTCCGCGAAGGGCGGGTGGCTGTGGCGGATGGCAACCAGTATTTCAACCGGCCCGGCCCGCGCGTTGCCGAAAGCCTGGAGATGATGGCGGAGATTTGCCATCCGGGCGCGCTCGATTACGGGCACGGCGGCAACGGCTGGGTACGCCATGAGGGCGCGGCATGAGCGGGCGGGAACTGCGCCGGCTGGCGGTCGAGGCGCTGGGTACCGGCATTCTAAGCGCGTTCGTGGTTGGCGCGGGACTGGCGGCCGAGCGGTTTCCGCGGGAACTGCCGCTGAGCCCGGACTGGCTGGTGGCGCTGACCGCTGGTGTGGTGTTCGCCGCGCTGCTGGTGTCGGGCGGCCGTTTCAACCCGGCGTTGACGCTCGCTGATGTCATTGCACGGCGCGAGGAAATCGAGCGGGGCGCATGGCGCGCGGGTGCGCAGATCTCCGGGGCGATCCTCGGCGTGGTTGCCGCCCACGCGGTCTTCGACATGGGCGCGATCCAGCATGGCGGACGGCCGCTCACGGGCGCAGCGGTCTGGGCCGCAGAGGTGGCAGCGACCTTCGTGTTCGTGCTGGCTGTGACGCTGGCGATGACGCGCGGGCGGTTGATCGGTAGCGCGTTCGCCGGGCTGACGCTGGCCGTGGTCTATCTGGCGACGCCCGCGATGTCGCTGGCCAACCCGGCGCTGTTGATCGCGCGCACACTGACGGACAGCTATCTCGGCGTACGCGCGGGCGATGCGGCGATCCTGCTGGCCTGCCAGATCGGGGCCGCCGTCCTCGCGGCGCTTGCCGCGAACGCGCTCCTGCAGCGGCGCTTGCGCCGGGCGGCTGCTCGCTAACCTGTCGCGCGTC
>CAYYSM010000481.1:0-1722 GCA_964474225.1 uncultured Hyphomicrobiaceae bacterium | reverse complement strand
ATGCGCCGCGCCGCAGCCATGACGCCGGAAACTCAGGGTAGTTCGAGGTGTCCATTCGGCTTTTGCCTGACCTCCTGTTATAAAATTGAAAGGCCGCCCCGGACAACGACGAAAGTCAAATTTCGTTCAATTTTTATGTAGGGATCGCTGTATACAATCCGGACTGATGGGAGCGCCCCGCCGGAATGATGCGACGAAACCTGTTTCACTACGTCGCCCAAGGGCAGTCTTTCTACCCTTAGTCCGCCCGCAGATGCGGTTATCCGTCGATGAGCGCGGCTAGGTCTGGCCCCAAGAATCGTTGTCTTTCGGGCCGCATCCGGCGGACGCGCATTGACTTGTCAATGGCGTCAATCCCGCAATCTCTCGCTCCGTGTCTGGTGCCGAGACTGGCCGATTTCGCAAGCCCATTAATCGCACTTTGGCCCCCAACTGTATCGCCGCAAGAAATCACTCGCCCTTATCCGAGGCGGGCGCGCCCTCCTTCGCCGCATCGCCCGTCCCGTCGCGCATCAGCATGGCGACGACGCCAGCGACCGAGGCAACCGCGCCGAAGATCTGGTTCCATTCATTCTCGCTCAGCCCGAACAGGCCGATGCCTGCAAGAAATGCCGCGACACCGGCGTAGGTCGACGGCTCACGCAGCCGGTCAATCAAGAAAGACATCACTCGCTCCTCCATATTTTCCGTGTGCTCGTTTTCCGGCGCTTGCGGCGGCGTGGGCGCGCTCTGCCCCGTTTCGTCGATCAACGCCTGCGCCGCGCTATGCGCCGCCATCAGCCGCCGTGACCACCCCAGACCGAAGGTCCGGAACAGGCTGGTCAGGCGTCCATAGGCCCGCATCCGCCGCGCCATGAATTCGTCAAGCAGCTCGCTCGGCTCCGCCGACCGCGCCGCGCCGAGCGTGACCGGCCCGATGATCCCATCGACGCCGACCTTGAGCGCCGCCTGCAGCAGCCGCGCCGCCCGGCCGGGTCCCTGATTGACGCCGCCATCGAACAATGCCAGGTCGATGCCTGCCGGCATCTCGTCGCATCGCAGGGCGTCCCAGTAGAACCGGCGGTAAATTTCCCGCGCCGTGTCGATGTCGAGCCCGCGCACCTCCGCCTTGGAAACGGAGCGGCCCCGGTAGCGCGCCAGCGTCTCGCGCGTGATGCCGAGGTTGGTTGCGCCGCCAGGATCGTTGGGGTGATCGACATAGCCGCCCTCAAATTCGAGGATGTGGCGCAGGGCCGTCTCGAAGTTCTCTTTCAAGGCTTGCTCCGGGAAATGAAAAGGCCGCCCGGGAAGGCGGCGATGGGTTTGCGCATATACTCCGAGCGGATGGGCTGAAGTCATGCCGCAGCAGGCTGTTTCCAGCTTCGCTATTACCGCGCCGAATGGGAATTTCAGGCCGGAATAGTCCGGCGCTTACCCTTCGCGATCCTCCCGGTTTCTACGGCGGTCGCGCAGGAAAGCCCAAAGCCGGGCCGAAGCGAGCGCCAGACCGAGCACAAGCGACAAGGTCGTCAGAAGCTCGTTCACGCGAGTGAGCCAAGGGGCCCAGGCCGGCGCGGAGATCAGGCCGCCCGCGAGCAGCGTGTCCTGCGCCTGTTGGGTGAGGTCGACTTTTTCAGCCATGCATCTCCGTTGTATCGCTCATTACAACAAATCAGGCCACCGCCGTGCCGTCCTTGATGCGCTTCCAGCCGCCGCCGTCATGGTAGGCCGCCTGTGCGCCGT
>CAYYSM010000480.1:0-1727 GCA_964474225.1 uncultured Hyphomicrobiaceae bacterium | reverse complement strand
CGCGGTCCTCGGGGTTGAGGATCACGTCATAGTCGCGCGCGGCGCGGGCCTCGGTGTTGTCCGAGAGCCTGCGCGTGATCCACAGGGTGGGTTTGTCGGTCATTCAGGCCTCTTGTTATTGACTCACATTAAGAGCGAGCGAAGCGACTGATACAAGTCTGTGACGCTGCGTGTTTATCGCCTGACTCATATTCGGTAATGTTGAATTGCGTCAGACACAAACGATGCTCTCTAACCAGACGGATGTTCGTTTTCTTCATCGCCCCCCGGCACATACCCAACCGCTTCACAGGGGATATCGCGTGGCCAGTATCCGTGCCCTTCAATGTTGATGAACTCATCCCGCAACCGCCACATAATCGTTCCGAGATAGCGCGCCTCATCAGTTCCAGCTAGCCGAACCCCGCTTTTTTTTAAAGCATCTAACAGTTCGGTCCGCGTCATCGGGTGACCGTTGTCCAGCATAAGTCGACGGGCAATTGGACCTACGTCTTTTGGACGAACTTTCTGGCTAGGGCTAACATAAGTGGGCGGCCTGCGCTGATGCGGCCTTACGTTTTCACCGACTAGCGGCCCGAAAAGTATGCTGAATTCATTTGAGGTATCCTCCTTCTCTTCGTCACCCTTCTTCACCTCCTGATACAATTTGATCAATTCGTCTACCCGTTCCAGCTCCCTTAATGCCGCCTCTCGCCGCTTTAGCAAGCGCCGAATGATCTCGTCCGACATGTCACCAGCTCCACATAATTTACGTATTATACGTATCACATGTAATTCATGTTGTGAAGTCGCATTCGCCCCTTGAATTCCGTGACTGGTCGGTGTACGAATTGTCGCAAGGGCAGGGCAATCCCGTGCAGCAGGACTGAGCCAGCCGGTAACGACATTGTATAAGGGATTTTTGGGATCCATTGCCCCGCGCGGCCAAGGTTGGCGCCCGCACCGCGCGGGGCAGAACACTAGCATAAGGAGGCCGCAATGGACGGGCATCCGCCAGTGAGAAGCTAATAGAGCAAGTCCTGCTGGGTGACGTTGATCGCTAGCGGTGTCCAGCAGGCACCTTTCTTTCCACCCTATGCTAACGATTCGGCCACGAAAGGAATCTTCAGTATGCCGAAACGCGAATCATCAAGCAAGGCTTCTACACTCGCCGGCAAAATTTTGAGTGGCAAGAAAGCCACTCAGAAGGATGCCAAGACCCTCGCTGGCTCAGTCCTCTCACAGGACGAGACAAAGGGTCAGAGCAAGCCGAAGCCTCCTAAGAAGTAATCAAAGCAAGCTCTCCGTTGGCTTGCTACTCACAAGTGCGGCGTGCGGACACTTTAGTCCGCACGCCCATAGGATTGCTTAAGCGGCCTGCCGCGCGCCGTTCTTCTGCGCCTTGCCGTTCGCGCTCTCAGCCTTCTTCATGTCGGGCGGCACGGCCTCGGCCTTGATCCTCTTCACCGCATCCTTCAGCGGCATGACCTCCTGCCCCTTGCTGCCCAGCCGGCGGATCGAGACGGTCTTCTCCTCCGCCTCGCGCTTGCCGACCACGAACAAAAGCGGCACCTTCGCGTGGGAGTGCTCGCGGACCTTGTAGTTGATCTTCTCGTTGCGCAGGTCGACCTCCGCGCGCAGCCCCGCCTTGGCCAGATCGCGCGCGACCTTCTGCGCGTATTTGTCCGCGTCCGAGACGATCGTGCAGACCATCACCTGCACCGGCGACAGCCACAGCGGCAGATGCC
>CAYYSM010000479.1:0-1732 GCA_964474225.1 uncultured Hyphomicrobiaceae bacterium | reverse complement strand
CGCCGTACACCTTCGAGCTTGTGCAGCAGTTGAAAGGCGGCCGCGCGGTGTTCACCCAGCCGCCCATGCCGATCAAATGCGCCGGCGCGCCGCAAAAGGCGATGTATCTGTCAGCGGATTACTGGAACCGCCATGGCCGGCTCAAGGACATCGACATCGGCTTCTATAACGCCGGCGGCGTGCTGTTCGGCGTGAAGGAGTATGTCCCTGCGCTGATGGAGTATGTCGAGAAATACGGTATCGACCTTAACTTCTTCCATATTCTCGTCGCGGTCGACGGCGAGGCGAAAACCGCCTGGTTCGACGTCAACAAGCCCGATGCCGAGCCGGAGCGCGTGAAGGTGGAATTCGACATGATGCATGTCTGCCCGCCGCAGACCGCGCCGGACTTCATCCGCGTCTCACCGCTGGCCGACGATGTCGGCTGGGTCGATGTCGACCAGTCCACGCTGCGCCACAAGACCTACGACAACGTCTGGGCGCTGGGCGACGTGACCAATGCGCCGAACGCCAAGACGGCCGCCGCCGCGCGCAAGCAGGCCCCGGTCGTCGCGGAAAACCTCGTCATGGACATCAAGGGCAAGTCGCCATCCGCGCAATATGACGGTTACGGTTCCTGCCCGCTCACGGTGGAGCGCGGCAAGATCGTGCTGGCCGAGTTCGGCTATGGCGGCAAGCTGCTGCCGAGCTTCCCGAGCTGGCTAATTGACGGCACGAAGCCGAGCCATCTCGCCTGGCTGCTCAAGGAGAAAATCCTGCCGCCGGTCTACTGGAAGGCGATGCTGCGCGGCAAGGAGTGGATGGCCAAGCCGGAGAAGCTTGAGGCGGCCTGACCCGCCCGCGTGACAGAACCGCGCGTCTGCGCGCTGGCGCCCCGCCGGCGCGCTCTCGTTATTGCCAGATGAGAAGGTTCGCCGATGATGCCGGCTTGGCTCGCGCGCTATTTCCCGATCCTGAAATGGGGGCCAGCCTATACGCGCGAGGCGCTCACCAACGACCTGGTGGCCGCTGCGATCGTGACGATCATGCTGATCCCGCAGTCGCTGGCCTATGCGCTGCTGGCCGGGCTGCCGCCTGAGGCGGGCATCTACGCCTCGATCGTCCCCATCATCCTCTATGCCGTTTTCGGAACGAGCAGCAGCCTCGCCGTCGGGCCGGTGGCGGTGGTCTCGCTGATGACGGCGGCGGCGATCGGCGATGTCGCGCAGAGCGGCACAGCGGGCTATGCCACGGCGGCGCTGACCCTGGCGCTGCTGTCGGGCGGGTTTCTGCTGCTGCTCGGGTTTTTCCGGCTGGGCTTTCTGGCGAATTTCCTCTCGCATCCGGTGATCGCCGGCTTCATCACCGCCACGGGCCTCATCATCGCGGCGAGCCAGCTCAAGCACATTCTCGGCATTCCGGCCGAGGGCCATAACCTGTTCGAGCTGTTGCGCTCGCTGGCGCTGCACATCACCGAGCTGAACCCGATCACGCTGATCATCGGCGCGGCGGCGACGGCGTTCCTGTTCTGGGTGCGCAAGGGGCTGAAGCCACTGCTGATCGCGGCGGGACTGAACAAGCGGCTCGCGGATGTCGCGGCCAAGGCTGGCCCGGTGCTGGCGGTGGCAGTCACCACGCTGATCGTCGGAGGGTTGCGGCTCGACACCCAAGGTGTCGATATCGTCGGCGCCGTGCCGCAGGGCCTGCCGCCCTTCACCATGCCGGATTTCTCGGGCGACCTACTGCTGAAGCT
>CAYYSM010000478.1:0-1733 GCA_964474225.1 uncultured Hyphomicrobiaceae bacterium | reverse complement strand
CAATCGGACTGCGCGATTGGGCGCATGCGTTCTAATCAATGAGCGTTGGTATTACTGCCTCAAGAATGGATGGATCCCGCTCACTCCCGAGCAGATTGCACTGGTCGCGTTCGACCGCGCGGCACTGCTTAGGGGCTTGGCCTCGGGAGTTGGCCTACCGTGGAACAAGTCTCGGTCGTATTCTGACGGGCGGCTTCTCTACCTTGGAATCGTCGATACGGAGTCGCGCGCGCCCTGGGTGCTCGGCTATGCCGACCGGCTTGAAGATACAAATGTGCACGCGAGCGTGATCACCGAACTTGCGGAGCGCTTTCCAAAGGGACCGGGGCTGATCGCCACGCCGAGCGCTGTTCCGCTCAACATGCCTTTGCCGGGGGGGCTTCAAGCTCGCGGCATTGGACGAGTTGTTCGCCGCGGTCGGCGACGGAATGCTTCTGAACGCGGCGCATGCGGAAACGCGCTTGGGCACGCGCAAGAAGGCGCACGGCGTACCGGGACGCCCCGCTGAGCGCGGACTCATCCGGCAGATTTGGGTGACGGGGCGGCACGCACCGGATTGGCCTCAAACCCGGCAAGCACAGGCCGATTACATTCTTGCCAAATGGCCCGACGAAGCTGCGTTCCGGCCCAGCCCCAAGACGATCATCAACCATCTGGCCACGTTCGAACGCGAGGAATTGTCCGGCCAGTGAGAGGCGTTGTGTCAGACCCTGACCGAGCCTCCCGAAATCCCGAAACACGAAGATTTCGCGAGAGGTTTTTCGGGAGCTTCGAGGGTCGCAGGTTTCCCGCATCCGCATGAACATGCGGGAGCACGCACATGTCCAAATCGATTACCCGGGAGGGCCATGAATCCAGTGGTCGGATCGCGGTGTCACCGAGCGAAGCGGCGCGCATGGCCGGTGTCGGCCGGACCAAGCTTTATCAAGCGCTGAATTCTGGCGCATTGCCGTCCTTCAAGATCGGCTCGCGGCGTCTGATCCGGATCTCCGAACTCGATGCGTGGCTGCGCCGCCTTGAGTCGGAGCAGACTGCAGCGGCGGCCGGGGGCGAGCGTGACCCCGTCGCCTGAGGCGCGGCGCGAAGACCGCCGTGAGCCGTTTGCGGAGGCCGCGCTGGCGCTGTCCGCCCTCGGACTGGCCGTAATGCCGCTGGGCGGCGATGACGGCAAGGTTGCGCTGATGTCGGGCTATCCGAAATGGCGGCGGCGCCCCGGCAAGCGCGCCGTCGAGAAGTGGATCGCAGAGCATCCATCCGCAAACATCGGCGTTCTCTGCGGGCTATCCAGGGTCGTGGTCGTCGACATCGATGCTGCATCGCTGCTGGAGCCGATGCTTGACCGGTTCGGCGACACGCCGCTGATCATTACCACCCGGCGGGGCTACCAGCTGTGGTACCGCGCAAGCGGCAGCGAACGGCCTGCCAATCTGCGCGGGTCGGAGGGCCTGGAGGTGGAGATCAAGGCGGGGCCAGCGGCGATCGTGGTGGTGCCGCCAAGCTGGAACCGGCTCTCGGGCCATCCTTACCAGTTCGTGCGCGGCTCATGGCAGGATCTTGCCGATCTGCCGCGGTTCCATGATGGCAGCAAGCCCCAGGCTGGATCCCGGGACAACAACCGCGTCCGGTCATTGCACCCGAACCCGGTCGGCACGCGCAACGTCGCCTTGTTCAACTATTTATACCAACGGTCATTGAACTTGACTCATTTTGGGGGATTCCCAATTGCGGCGAAT
>CAYYSM010000477.1:0-1736 GCA_964474225.1 uncultured Hyphomicrobiaceae bacterium | reverse complement strand
TATATTCGCGTCGTCAGTGATATGCTCGCTGGCAGCTAGCCATCTTTGCGCTTGCGAGCGCGGTTTCACGCGGGGCCGAGGGGCGGCGCCGCGACAGAATGATTTGAGCACCGAAACCAATGTCGGACTCGACCGATACGGACCCGCCCGGCGAGGGCGTCTACAACTGTCTGGCCGAGGTCCAGATCCGCAACAAGCGGGGTCTGCACGCCCGTGCGACGGCGAAGTTCGTGCATGTGGCGGAGAAGTACGACGCGGACGTCACCGTCACGAAGGATGGCGTGAGCGTCAATGGCGGCTCGATCATGGGGCTGCTGACCTTCGGCGCTGCGCAGGGCTCGACGATCCTCATCGAGACGAAGGGCCCGGAAGCCGAGGAGGCGCTTGAGGCGCTGATCGGGCTGGTCGAGGCCGGTTTCCACGAAGAAGACGGGGGCGAGAGCGGACCCGCGCCGGGCTGAGCCGCAAGCGAAGTCGCCACGCGGCTGGTCATTTGCGCGCTCACGATATAAACTCATCTTTATGTCTTTATTGCCCCGCGCGCCGCTGGCGGGTATAGGGGAGGCCATGCCGCGCCGCTGGGATGCGCCCGCGCGGCCATGAAACGCGAACCGAACACGGATCATCATGCAAGATTACGCCATCAAGGACATTTCGCTGGCCGAGTATGGCCGCAAGGAGATCGAGATCGCCGAGACCGAGATGCCCGGTCTCATGGCGCTGCGCGAGGAATTCGGCGGGTCGAAGCCGCTGAGCGGCGCGCGCATCGCCGGCTCGCTGCACATGACCATCCAGACGGCGGTGCTGATCGAGACACTGACCGCGCTGGGCGCGCAGGTGCGCTGGGCGTCGTGCAACATCTTCTCCACGCAGGACCACGCCGCGGCCGCGATCGCCCAGCAGGGCATCCCGGTCTTCGCGGTGAAGGGCGAGAGCCTTGAGGAATACTGGGAGTATGCCGACCGCATCTTCCAGTTCGACGAGGGCGCGAACCTGATCCTCGACGACGGCGGCGACGCGACGCTCTACATCATCATGGGCGCGCGCGTCGAAGCGGGCGAGACCGATCTGATCGCCAACCCTGAGTCGGAAGAAGAAGAGGCGCTGTTCGCGCAGATCAAGAAGCGCATGAGCGAGACGCCGGGCTGGTTCACGCAGCAGCGTGACAGGCTGGTCGGCGTCAGCGAGGAAACCACCACGGGCGTTCATCGCCTGCACAAGTTCGTCGAGCAGGGGCTGCTGCCGTTCCCGGCGATCAACGTGAATGACAGCGTCACCAAGTCCAAGTTCGACAACAAGTATGGCTGCAAGGAGAGCCTTGTCGACGGCATCCGCCGCGCCACCGACACGATGATGGCCGGCAAGGTCGCGGTCGTGTGCGGCTATGGCGATGTCGGCAAGGGCTCGGCCCAGAGCCTGCGCGGCGCCGGCGCGCGCGTGAAGGTGACCGAAGTCGACCCGATCTGCGCGCTGCAGGCGAGCATGGACGGCTTCGAGGTGACGACGATGGAGGACTCCGCGCCCGAAGCGGACATTTTCATCACCGCCACCGGCAACAAGGATGTCATCCGCATCGAGCACATGCGCGAGATGAAGGACATGGCCATCGTCGGCAACATCGGCCATTTCGACAACGAGATTCAGGTCGCCGGCCTGCGCAACCATAAATGGACCAACATCAAGCCGCAGGTGGACATGATCGAGTTCCCCGGCGGCAAGCGCATCATCCTGCTATC
>CAYYSM010000476.1:0-1755 GCA_964474225.1 uncultured Hyphomicrobiaceae bacterium | reverse complement strand
GCAAGATCAAATATCGCCCGGTCATCTTCGAGCTGCTGCCGGAGCGGTTCACGCTTTCGACCTTTCAGTGCACGGTCGAGGCCATCCTCGGCAGCCGCCTGCACAAGCAGAACTTCCGCCGCCTTGTCGCAAATGCCGGGCTGGTGGAGCCGGCCGGCGGCGTCGAACCGGCGACTGGCGGCCGGCCCGCACAGCTTTATCGCTTCCGCCGCGAGGTGCTGCTGGAGCGCCCCGCGCCGGGCGTGCGCGTCAATCCGGCGCGCGGCGGGAACTAAGCCCGCCCTGGTCGCGTTCCGTCAACGGTTGTTGGGCATGCTCTGGCGCGCGCCGGTGCTCGGCGCTTTGATAAGCTGCTCAGCCGTACCACAACGAGAAAGGAGATTGGAATGAAAGGCGAAGGCGTCGTTCTCGAACACTTGCAGAAAGCCCTCACGATGGAGTTCACCGCAGCCCACCAGTACATGCTGCATTCCCATGTTCTGAAGGATTGGGGGCTGGAAGGGCTCGCTGAGAAGATGACCGAGGAAATGGAAGAGGAGCAGGGTCACGCCAACATGCTGATCGAGCGGATGCTGTTTCTCGAAGGCGACCCGGACATGACCTCGATGAACAAGGTCAACCGCGCCCAGACGCTGCGCGACATGTTCGAGGCCGACCTGCGCGACGAGCACGAGGCGCGCCGGTTCTACACCCACGCCGCGCAGGCGTGTCAGGAGGCCGGCGACCTTGTCAGCCGCGACCTGTTCACCGATCTGGTTCACGACGAGGAGGGCCATATCGAATGGCTGGAGACCCAGCTCGGCCTTCTCGACCGTCTCGGCGAGCAGGGCTACGCACAACTGCACATCCGCAAGTCCGCGGCGGAAGAGGACGAGGACGACGACTGAGCGTCCTGCCTCGCAGTGCGGAACACGCGATGATTACTTTCACGCCTTCGTCCAACCGGCGCTCTGCCTGACGCCGCGGTGGCGAAGGCCACCATCCCTTAACAGCCGTCTCAAACGGCCTGCCCGTTGCGCATGACAGCCGCGCGCCGGGCGCGTCTTTATGACCTGTCAAATTGCAACCTGCTAGCTTGACAGCAGCGCAGCAGACGTCTGAATGCCCCGCGCATGCTTTGCTCTCTAGCAGGTTTGATCCTTGGCAATTTTCACCGAAATTCTGACGGGCATCACGCTGCCCGTGCTCGTGCTCGCCGCGCTCGGCTGGTTCGCCCAGCGGCGGATGGCTTTTGATCTCGACACGCTGTCGCGGCTGATGGTCAACGTCATCCTGCCGGCCGCGCTCATTCACTTCCTGACCTCCGCGGAAATCCCGCTGATCGAGATCTGGCCGACGGCCTGGTTCGTGCTGCTGCAGTTTGCCGCGCACTACCTGATGGGCTACCTGCTGGGGCTGGCGCTCGGCCAGGGCGGAGAGATGCGGCATCTGTTCGGCTGGCTGATCGCGTTTCCCAACAGCGGGAACTATGGCCTGCCGCTGATCGCGCTGACCTTTCCGTCCGACTTCCTGCTGCACCAGACCATCGCCGTCAGCGCGCACATGGTGCTGATCTCGACGGCAGGCATCTGGCTGATGGCGCGCAACGCGCCGGACGGGCCGAGCGTGACGAAGCTGCTGTTCGGCTCGCCCGTCCTGCCCGCCGTGGCGGCCGGACTGGTGCTCAAGGGCTTCGAGGTCAGCCTGCCGGTCGCGATCGCGACGCCGCTGGAGTTGATGGGGGATGCGTTCACGCCGCTGGCGCTGTTCCTGCTC
>CAYYSM010000475.1:0-1768 GCA_964474225.1 uncultured Hyphomicrobiaceae bacterium | reverse complement strand
TTCGACTGCAACCCCGTAACCGGCGAGCTGACTTACGGGCTGGAGCGGCTGGCGATGTATGTGCAGGGAGTTGATAACGTCTTCGACCTGAACGTCAATGGCCGCGCGGGCGATGAGCGCGTGCTCTACCGCGATGTCTTCCTGCAGCCGGAACAGGAATACTCGCGCTACAATTTCGAGCATGCCGACACCGACAAACTTTTCCAGCACTTCCGCGACGCGGAGGCCGAGTGCCAGGCGCTGCTTGACGCCGGCGAGGCGGAAGACCGGCACCTGATGGCCTTGCCCGCCTATGACCAGTGCATCAAGGCCAGCCACATCTTCAATCTGCTCGATGCCCGCGGGGTGATCTCCGTGACCGAGCGGCAGAGCTACATCCTGCGCGTGCGTGAGCTGGCGAAGAAGTGCTGCGCCGCGTGGCTGAAGACCGAGGGCGGCGGGGCATGAGCGGGCGCATTCTGATTATCGGCTTCCTTACCTTTGTCGTCGTGTTCGCCGCGGCGCTCTGGTATTTCCAGACCCGCGCCTATTACGAAGAGATCAGCGCGGACAGCGTCGAAATCGCCGGGCAGAGCTACCCGGTCAACGACTGGCGCGGGATCGACGCGCCGACATCGCCTATCAAGCTGCGCGCCTGCTTCCGCCTCGCCGAGGCACCGGATGCCCCGGTTGCCGAAGACGCCGCGCCGTTGGTCGCGCCCGACTGGTTCGAGTGCTTCGACGCTGAGGCGCTGCAAAGCGCGCTGGAGAATGGGGAGGCCACAGCCTATCTCGCCGCGCGGGACGAGGTCGGCGCGGCCAATCGCATCGTCGCCCGCTTTCCCGACGGCCGGGCCTATATGTGGCGTCAGCTCAAACCCGACCTCGACGAATAACCCGCCGCACGGCGCATGACGGAATGAGCCATGCCTGATCTGCTGCTCGAACTGTTTTCCGAAGAGATCCCCGCGCGGATGCAGGCCCGGGCGGAAGCCGACCTGAAAAAGCTGGTCTGCGACGCGCTTGGCGAGGCCGATTTCCCGTTCGGCGCGACCGAGACCTACTCGACCCCGCGCCGGCTGGCGCTGATCATCGAGGGGCTGGCCGATCGCTCGCCGCCGCGGCGCGAGGAGCGCAAGGGCCCGCGCGTGGACGCGCCGGAAAAGGCGATCAATGGCTTCCTGCGGTCCGCGGGGCTGGAGAGCCTGGAGCAGTGCGAGACGCGCGCGGACAAGCGCGGCGAATACTACGTTGCGGTGATCGAGCAGGACGGCGAGACGGCCGCCGAGGCGCTTGCCCGGATCGCGCCGCAGGCCGTGCGCAAGTTCCCCTGGCCGAAATCCATGCGCTGGGGCGCCGGCGGCTTGCGCTGGGTGCGTCCGCTGCACGGGATCATTTGCACGCTGGACGGCGCGGTCGTCGATCTGGAGGTCGACGGCATCCGCAGCGGCGACATCACCCAAGGCCACCGCTTCATGGCAGCGGAGCCGGACAACCCTATTAGACCAAAGTCTATATCGATCACGCGCGCGCAGGACTATGCAACCGCGCTGGAGAAGGTTAACGTATTAGTTGCAAGACCGAAGAGGGCGCAACTAATACGAGAAGAAGCAAGGCGCCTGGCTTCCGAGCAGGACCTTGAGTTAGTCGAAGACCACGGGCTGATCGACGAGAACGCTGGGCTTGTCGAATGGCCCGTGGTGCTGTCCGGCAGCTTCGATGCGGACTTCCTCGATGTCCCGCCGGAGGTGCTCATCACCTCCCTCAAAGAGCACCAGAAATGCTTTTC
>CAYYSM010000474.1:0-1769 GCA_964474225.1 uncultured Hyphomicrobiaceae bacterium | reverse complement strand
CGATGCCCGCCGTCGTGACCCCGAAAAAGAGCACGATCAGTTTCAGGCGCATGGCGGATCGGGCGAGCGCACCGCGACATGCCCGCGGCTTTCCGGGCGGAGCTGGCAGACCGACAGCGTCACGCCGGAATAGGGGTGCATCTCGATGCCCGGCTTCTCAGCGCTCAACGGCTGGAAGTGGAACTGGATGTCCGGCGTTTGCAGTTCGCGCCGCGTGCGCGCGAAAATGCAGACCTGGCTCGCGCCCATCGCCATTGCGCCGCGCCGGAGCAGCACGTATTGCAGCCCGATGCGCATCCGCAGGAAGAAGTTGTTGATCTCGTCGTTCAGCGTCGGTTCGCTGACCTCATAGACCATGCGGATTTGCAGGTGGTCCTGAAGATTCTGGCCGACGCCCGGCATCTCGTGCCGCACATCTATGCCCGCCGCGCGCAGGGTCTCGCCCGGCCCGACGCCAGAGAGCTGGAGGATTTGCGGCGAACCGATCGCGCCGGCGCTGAGGATCACCTCGCCGCCGGGCCGCAGACGCGCCTCGCGCGGCTTCCCACGCTCGAAAAAGGCAAGGCCCGTCACGCGTCGCGGTTCATCCGGGTCGAACACCAGTTCCCGTGCATGGGCGTGCGTGAGTACGGTCAAGTTCTTGCGCTTGCGCGCCGGGCGCAGATAGCCGACCGCGGTTGAGCAACGCC
The DNA here is from genome assembly GCA_964474225.1 of uncultured Hyphomicrobiaceae bacterium. Classification (GTDB taxonomy): domain Bacteria; phylum Pseudomonadota; class Alphaproteobacteria; order Rhizobiales; family Rhodomicrobiaceae; genus Dichotomicrobium. Next base: position 1,080 of record CAYYSM010000474.1, on the reverse strand, counting down.
AGCCGCCCCGGGCCGTAAGCTGGAAATAGCCCGCGCCTTCCTGCGTCGCGCCGTTCACATCATTGTTGCGCGGAATGCCGATCTCTTCGGCCGCGTCGATCAGCGCATGGCAAACCGGCCGGTGCACGCGCATGTTGGACACCGAGATCGGCCCGCCAACACCGTGATAGTCATCTTCCCCGTTTTCCTGGTCTTCCGCGCGTTTGAAGTAGGGCAGGACATCTGCAAACGACCAGCCGGCATTGCCAAGCTGACGCCAGTGGTCGTAGTCCTCCGCTTGTCCGCGAATATAGAGCAGGCCGTTGATCGAACTGGACCCGCCCAGCGTCTTGCCCCGGGGCCATTCAAGCGAGCGTCCGCTCAGTCCTGGATCAGGCTCGGTCTTGTAGCACCAGTCCGTCTGCGGGTTGTGCATCGTCTTGAAGTAGCCGACAGGCACATGAATCCACGGATTGGTGTCCTTTCCGCCCGCTTCGAGCAGCAGCACCCGGCACGCGCCGTCCTCGGTCAGCCGGTTGGCCAGGACGCACCCCGCAGAGCCGGCGCCCACGATGATGTAATCGTATTCCATCCCTGCTTTGTCTTTTTTGGACCGGGAGACGGTCGACGGCGTTAATTCCGCTTGAATCGCTGATTGGCTTTTCATAAAAATGAGACTGTCAGTATCAAATTTATAACACACCGCATAAACGGGCAATCACAAACTTGGGAGGAACCCCGTGACGAAACTATCTGAAAAGCTTCAGGGCATCTCACGCCGCGACATGCTGCGGCTCACCAAGCAGTTCGGCATCACCTCGACGATGCTCGCAGCCGGCAGCCTGACGGGCGCGGTCACGTTCTCTCGGCTGGCCGAAGCCGCGAATTCCACCTATGAGAAGCGCTTCAGCACGCCTGCGAAGGTCGAGTGGAAGTTCGGCGCAGCCGGCTTCAACGAGGACAACCTGCTGATCGAGCGCGCCGGCTGTCTCGAATTCGTCCGCGATGTCGAAGAGCGCACCGACGGCGCCATCCGCATCGAGTTCATCGGCAACAACCAGATCTGCGGCCAGCTCGACTGCGTGAAAAAGACCCAGCAGG
>CAYYSM010000473.1:0-1785 GCA_964474225.1 uncultured Hyphomicrobiaceae bacterium | reverse complement strand
AGCGCGCTTGTGGTTTCCGGGGCGCGCTGAGCAGCGTCGGGCGCGGCCGTTTCCTCCAGAGCCGGGGCGGGCCTCGGGGCATCCTCGCGCACGGCGATCGCGGGCGCGTCTACGGTTTCCGTTGGAGGCGTTTCCGCTGCCGCGGGCGCGCGGGCCGGCTCGGAGTCCGCCGCAATCCGCGGCTGCTCGACGACCTCCGGCGCGACGGCCCTCGGCTGCGGCGCAGCTTCGGTGGCCTCCGGCGACGCCATCCGGGGAGCGGCCGCGCCGCCGCCGGTGCCGGGGGCGCTCCGCTGCACCGTCATGCTTCTGTTCTGCGGCGCACCGAACTGGTTGATGCCCAAATTGTTCTCGGGACTACGCGGCGCGGCGCGATACTGGAAGCGGCGGACTTGCCGCTCCACACCGCTTTCGCGGGCCGGGGCTTCGAGCGCTTCGGTCGTAACCGGCGCGGCGTCTTCAACCGCGGCCTCATCGTCCGCTGCAGGCGCGGCTGCTTGGTCCTCAGCCGCGCGCGCCGGGGCAGGCTGGCTCAGGGCCTGCTGTACGCGGGAGAGCACTTCGCTGAGCTGCTCGCCGTCCGTTCCGCGCGCATGAAGCGCCTCGCAGATGTGGAAGACATAGCGCGCGATGACATCGGCGCGCGAAAGGCCGTAATCTTGCGCCAACTCATCGATGCTCTGGCGCGCGCTGTCCAGGAAGGGCGTCTCGACCGGCGCTGCGCCCAGATCGGCCCGGACCGCAGCGTTGATGGCGCGCGCGGCCTCGGCGTTCTCCAGCTTGGGCGGCGCGCCGCAGGGCGAACCGTTCGCCAGCGCCGCGGACGGCACGGCGAGCGCGATCAGGAATACTGCCAGCAGCCTCATAACGACCCCTTTTGCCGCGCCCGTCGCGCCGGTGGCGCGGGTCTTCCCGATACTGTCATTAAGCCTGAAAATTTGCGGGGCGCAACATGCGCGGGGTGCGCCTGTCGATCAATCGGCCTCCGCAGAGCCATAGGCGGCCCGGATGCGTGCGCGCAGTGCGTCGAGCCGGCCCTCATGGATCGCGGCGCGGATTTGGCTCATCAGGTCCTGATAAAACGCGACATTCGCCCATGTCAGCAGCATCGGCGCGAGGTACTCGCCGGCCTTGACTAGATGATGCAGGTAGGCGCGGGAATAGTCGCGCGCGGCCGCGCAGTCGCTCGCGGGGTCGAGCGGGGCGGGGTCGTCGGCGTGCACAGCATTGCGCAGGTTGACCTTGCCGGCCCATGTGAAGGCTTGTCCGTGGCGGCCCGAGCGCGTGGGCATCACGCAGTCGAACATGTCGACGCCGCGCGCGACCGCTTCGACGATGTCGAGCGGCGTCCCGACGCCCATGAGATAGCGCGGCTTGTCAACGGGCAGGTGAGGCGTGGTCTGCGCCAGCGTGTCCAGCATCAGGTCGGGGCCTTCACCGACCGCCAGCCCGCCGACCGCGTAGCCCGGAAAATCCATCGCGACCAGCTCCTTTGCGGACCGTTCTCGCAAGTCCGGGTAGACGCCGCCTTGCACGATGCCGAAAAGCGCCTGGCCCGGCGCGGCGCGCTTGGCGAAAGCCTCCTGCGCGCGTTCCGCCCAGCGCAATGAGAGTCCGACTGCCGACGCAACATCCTCGTGCGTCGATGGGTAGGGCGGGCACTCGTCAAGCTGCATCTGGATGTCGCTGCCGAGCAGGCACTGGATTTCGACGGCGCGCTCCGGCGTGAGCAGATGCGTGCTGCCGTCAATATGCGATTGAAAGGTGACCCCATCCTCGCTCAGC
>CAYYSM010000472.1:0-1804 GCA_964474225.1 uncultured Hyphomicrobiaceae bacterium | reverse complement strand
CTCAGCTCGCGCCACTGCTGGACGAATGTCTGGTTCAGCCGCTTCATTGCCGCGTCAGCTCCAGAGCTTGCGAGGTGTAGAAACCGCTTGCGATGCGCGCCGTGCGCCCCGTCTGCCAGTCAGCGAGATCGGGTTCGGCGGCCAGCAGGCGGGTCAGCTTGCCATAGCCGATCGGCTCGATGGCCGGCGCGCGGTCGGAGCGCGGGAACAGCTTGCCGATACCGTGCATCGCCGTGAGCGCGGCGGTGCGCGGGGCGAAGGTCATCAGGACGCCGCGCTCGGTGCGTTCGGCGAGCCGGGCCACCGCGCGGGCGATGTCCTTGCCGTGGTAGTGAATGAGCGAGTCCATCGCGACGACGTAGTCGAACCGCCCCCAGGCCGGGTCGATGAAGTCGCCGACCTGGAAATCGACGCGCCCGCCGCGCGGGAAGCTGTCAGGCGAACGCTCGCGCGCCAGCTCGATCAGCGAGGGCGACAGGTCCACCGCGACCACCTCAGCGCCCCGCTCCGCCGCCGCGACCGACAGAAGGCCCGTGCCGCAGCCGGCATCGAGCAGCCGCACACCGCGCAGATCATCCGGCAGCCAGTCCAGCAGCGTCTGGCGCATCCGGTCCCGGCCCGCGCGGACCGTGGCGCGGATCCGGCTGACCGGCGCATCGGTCGTCAGCCGCGCCCAGGCCTCGACGGCGGTCTTGTCGAAATATTCGCCGAGGCGGCCGCGCCGCGCGAAGTAGGTCGAGGTTGGCATTATTCGAACCCCAGGAAGTCGAAGATGGCCCGATCCTTCATCGGCTTGGCATCGCAAGGCTCGACGCCGTTCCACAGCGTGGCCGCCAGCCGGAGATATTCCTCCTTCACCGCCTCCAGTTCCGGGGTGGAGTCCATCTCGAACAGCACGGATTTCTTGAGCCGGCTCTTGCGGATGTCGTCGAGGTCGGGGAAGTGGGCGAGGCGGCGCAGGCCGGTGGCCTCGTTGAAGCGGTCGATCTCGTCGGTGTCCTTACTGCGGTTCGCGACGACGCCGGCAACGCGCACGTTGTAGTTTTTCGCCTTTGCGCCGATGGCCGCGACGATGCGGTTCATCGCGAAGATCGAGTCGAAGTCGTTGGCCGAGACGATCAGCGCGCGGTCGGCATGCTGCAGGGGCGAGGCGAAGCCGCCGCAGACCACGTCGCCAAGCACGTCGAAGATGACGACGTCGGTGTCTTCGAGCAGGTGGTGCTCTTTCAGGAGTTTCACCGTCTGGCCGACGACGTAGCCGCCGCAACCCGTGCCCGCCGGCGGGCCGCCGGCTTCAACGCACATCACGCCGTTGTAACCCTCATAGACGTAGTCCTCGGGGCGCAACTCCTCGGAATGGAAGTCGACCGACTCGAGGATGTCGATGACCGTCGGGACGAGGCGCTTGGTCAGCGTGAAGGTGGAATCGTGCTTCGGGTCGCAGCCGATCTGGAGCACCCGTTTGCCGAGCGCCGCGAAGGCGGCTGAGAGGTTGGAGGAGGTCGTGCTCTTGCCGATACCGCCCTTGCCGTAGACGGAGAACACTTTTGCCGTATCGATCTGGACGGACGGGTCCATCTTGACCTGAACGCTCCCCTCGCCATCCTGGCGGCGATCGGCGGGGCGGGTGTCGAGAAGTACTGTCATGCCGGTCTCCTTGGGGTGTTTATGCGGCCACGTCGTCGGTGATGCCTTCGACCTGATCCTCAAGCTCCGCGCTTGCCTGGGTCAGGGCTTCAAGCGTCGCCTCGTCGGGCGACCAGTATTGGCGCTCATGCGCTTCGATGAGCCGGTTGGCCATCTT
>CAYYSM010000471.1:0-1810 GCA_964474225.1 uncultured Hyphomicrobiaceae bacterium | reverse complement strand
CCCGCCCGCCGATCGCCGCCTGCACCGGGATCTTGAACATATGCCGCGGGATCAGCTCTTTCAGCTTCTCGCACATCGCGCGCCCGCGCATCTCCGCCCGGCTGCGGTGCACGATCATCGCCAGCGCGTCGACCGGCTCCTCGTTCACCAGGATCGACATCTTGACCAGGTCGCTCTGCTCGTAGCCGGTCATGTTGTAGTCGAATGACGCATAGCCGCGCGTGACCGACTTCAGCCGGTCGTAAAAGTCGAACACCACTTCGTTCAGGGGCAGCCCATAGACCACCATCGCGCGGTTGCCGGCATAGGTCAGCGTCTTCTGCCGCCCGCGCCGGTCCTCGCACAGCTTCAGCACCGGCCCGAGATAGTCGTCCGGCACAAGGATGGTCGCCTCGATCCACGGCTCCTCGATATGGTCGATATGCACCGGCTCGGGCATGTCGGCAGGGTTGTGCAACTCGTGCATCTCGCCATTGGTCATGTAGAGGTGATAGACTACGCTCGGCGCGGTCGTGATCAGCTCGATACCGAATTCGCGCTCGATCCGCTCGCGGATGATCTCCAGGTGCAAAAGCCCGAGGAAGCCGCAGCGGAAGCCGAAGCCCAGCGCGGCGGAGTTCTCCATCTCGTACTGGAAGCTGGCGTCGTTCAGGCGCAGCCGCCCAACCGCCTCGCGTAGCTGTTCAAACTGAGAGGAATCCACCGGGAACAGCCCGCAGAACACGACCGGCTGGCTTTCCTTGTAGCCGGTCAGGGGCTTGTCGCAGGGCTTCCTGTCGTCGGTGATGGTGTCGCCGACATTGGTTTCCGCCACTTCCTTCATCGAGGCCGTCAGGAAGCCGATCTCGCCGGCCGCCAGTTCGTCCACCGTCTGCTTGCCAGGGCGGAAGATGCCGACCCGGTCCACCGTATAGACCGCGCCGTTCGACATGAAGCGGATGCGCTGGCCCTTCCTGATGCGTCCGTCGAACAGGCGCACCAGCACCACGACCCCGAGATAGGTGTCATACCAGCTATCCACCAGCAGCGCCTTGAGCGGCGCCTGATCGTCGCCCTCGGGCGGGGGCAGCCGCTCAATGATCGCCTCCAGTACGTCGGACACGCCCAGGCCCGTCTTCGCCGAGATTTCCAGCGCGTCATGCGCCTCCAGCCCGATCACATCCTCGATCTGCGCGCGCACGCGCTGCGGCTCGGCGGCCGGCAGGTCGATCTTGTTGAGCACGGGGATGATTTCGAGATCGTTGTCCAGCGCCTGGTAGACGTTCGCCAGCGTCTGCGCCTCCACGCCCTGGCTGGCGTCCACGACCAGCAGCGCGCCCTCGCACGCCTTCAGCGAGCGGCTGACCTCGTAGGAAAAATCGACATGCCCCGGCGTGTCCATCAGATTGATCTGATAGGTCGTGCCGTCCGGCGCGGCGTATTCCAGCCGCACGGTCTGCGCCTTGATGGTGATGCCGCGCTCGCGCTCCAGGTCCATGGAGTCCAGCACCTGCTCCTTCATCTCGCGCTCGGTCAGGCCGCCGCACATCTGGATCAAGCGGTCCGCCAGCGTAGACTTGCCGTGGTCGATATGCGCGATGATCGAAAAGTTGCGGATGCGCTCGCGCGGCGTCGCGCCGGGCGGCGTCGCGGGGTCGCTGGGCTGCGCCGGCTTGGCGTCCGTCCGCTTGGGCTTGGCAGGCTTCGTCGTGGTCTCGGTCATACTGGGTGATCTAACACGGCCGGGTGATTGGTCAATATCGGATACGCGCGCCCGCGTCGGCGGGATGAGCGCGGCGTCGGCCCATTCCATTCTTACGCGCGATTTATC
>CAYYSM010000470.1:0-1815 GCA_964474225.1 uncultured Hyphomicrobiaceae bacterium | reverse complement strand
GACGAGAACCGAAATCGTGTGCTGTTCTGTCAGGTCCTGCGGCGGCGACATTGTCTTCCTCTTGCGTCAATCGTTCACTCGCATAAGGCATGAAAAATGGCGCGGCAACTTCTGCGCCGCGCCGCGCGTTCTTGCCGGCCTGTTGCGCGGCCGGCCCGCCCTATACGAGGACCTTGCCTTCCTCGGTGATCGCATTCTCGATGTCCGCCGCGTTGGCATCATCGTCCAGCAACATGTTGTTGTGGGCTTCGCCGCTCGGGATCATCGGGAAGCAGTTGGCTTCCTTGCTCACGCAGCAGTCGAAGATCACCGGGCCAGGCGTGTCGATCATCTCCATGATGAGATCATCGAGTTCCTCCGGCTTTTGCGCGCGCAGGCCCTTCGCGCCATAGGCTTCGGCCAGCTTCACGAAGTCTGGCAGCGCCTCGGAATACGAGTGCGAATAGCGCCCCCCGTGGATCAGTTCCTGCCACTGGCGCACCATGCCCATATATTCGTTGTTCAGGATGAAGATCTTGACCGGCAGGTTGTACTGCACGGCCGTCGACATCTCCTGCATGTTCATCAGGATCGACGCTTCGCCGGCGATGTCGATGACCAGCGCATCCGGGTGCGCGGTCTGCACGCCGATCGCCGCCGGCAGGCCGTAGCCCATGGTGCCCAGCCCGCCCGACGTCATCCAGCGGTTCGGCTCTTCGAAGTGGTAGTGCTGCGCCGCCCACATCTGATGCTGACCCACTTCGGTGGTGATGTAGGTGTCGCGGTCCTTGGTCAGCTCATAGAGGCGCTGGACCGCGTATTGCGGCATGATGACGTCCTTGCGGTTCTTGTAGCTCAGGCTCTTGCGCCCGCGCCATGTGCCGATCTGCTTCCACCACGCCTTGAGCGCGTCCTGGTCGATCTGCGGGGAGCGGCGGCGCCAGACGCTCACCATCTCCTCCAGAACATGCGCGACATCGCCGATAATGGGGATGTCCACCGGCACGTTCTTGTTGATCGAGGACGGGTCGATGTCGATGTGGATCTTCTTCGAGCCCGGCGAGAAGGCGTCGAGCCGCCCGGTGATGCGGTCGTCGAAGCGCGCGCCGATATTGATCATCACATCGCAGTCATGCATGCACATGTTCGCTTCGTAAGTGCCGTGCATACCCAGCATGCCCAGCCATTTCGGGTCAGCGGAGGGAAACGCGCCGAGGCCCATCAGCGTGGACGTGATCGGGTAGCCGGTCAGGTTGACCAACTCGCGCAGCAGCATGCTCGCCTTAGGGCCGGAGTTGATAACGCCGCCGCCGGTGTAGAATACCGGTCGCTTCGCCGAGGCGATCAGGTCAACCGCCTCGCGGATCGCCTGCTGGTCGCCCTTCTGCGCCGGGCGATAGCTCTTGTGCGTGATCTGGTTCGGCGCGACGTATGGCCCCTTGGCGAACTGGATGTCCTTTGGAATGTCGACGACAACCGGGCCGGGCCGCCCGCTGCTCGCCACATAGAAGGCTTCGTGCAGGATGCGCGCCAGATCGTTGATGTCCTTGACCAGATAATTGTGCTTGGTCGCCGGGCGCGTGATGCCCACCGTGTCGCATTCCTGGAAGGCGTCATTGCCGATCAGATGCGTGGCGACCTGCCCGGTGATGCACACCACAGGGATCGAGTCCATAAGCGCGTCGGTCAGGCCGGTGACGGCGTTGGTCGCGCCCGGGCCGGAGGTAACGAGCACCACGCCGACCTTGCCGGTCGAGCGGGCATAGCCTTCCGCGGCGTGTACCGCGCCCTGCTCATGGCGTACGAGGTAATGACGCAGCGCGTTCTGCTTGAACA
>CAYYSM010000469.1:0-1822 GCA_964474225.1 uncultured Hyphomicrobiaceae bacterium | reverse complement strand
GATCATTCCTCTCCGCGTTATTCGTCGATTACGACAACGTCTATCTCTCGCTGAAACGCCGCAGCGAAGAGGCGGCCGCGCGCTTTGCGCAGGCTCCGGCCAACTGGCTGCAGGCGCTTGTCTCCGACCGGCTGGTCCGCCGCGAGGGCGAGGCGCCCGCACCGCGACGGCGGCTGGTCGTCAACCGCGTGTATGGCAACCCGGTGCCGCGCCGCTCTGGCCGCGACGGGCCGAACGATCCCAATTCCTTCATCTTCGTGCGCCATCACTTCATCCGCGCCGGCTTCGAGGTGATCGACTGTCCGCCGCTGACCGCGCAGTTGAAGAACGGCTCGGACATTCGCATGGCCATCGATGTGCGGGACATGATCGAGCACCGCACGCGCTTCGATGAATTTATCCTGCTCTCAGGCGACGCCGACTTCACACCGGTGCTGCACCGCCTGCGCGAGTATGACCGGCAGGTCGTGATCTATTCCAACGACCACACCGCTCAGCCCTACACCGCCCTGTGCGACGGGCGCATCGAGGAGAAGGACTTCACCGAGTTCCTGCTCTCCGACGCGCTGCCCGCGCCCGAATGGCAGGATCGCGGGACGCTGGGCGGCGATGAGCGCCAGGCGGAGGCCGCGCGCGCTGTGGGCCAAGCGGTGCATCAGGCGCTGGGGCATGACGCTTCCGGACGAATGCCCGCGGCGGCCGGGCGCGAGGCGGAGACGGCGCGGGCCTCGGGCGGCGTCGAGGAGCCGACGATCCGCGCACTGATGGACGACTTCCGCCAGATCGGCGCAGAGATCCTCGATCTGGTGGTTCAGGCGGCGCGCGAGGCGGAAAAGCCCGTGCCGATCGCCTATCTGGCCAACCGCGCGATGAAAGAGCTGGGCCACGCCAAGACGGTTGGCACCAACTGGGCCGGCTGCGGCGGCTTCCTGAACTTCCTGTCGCGCAACCTGCCGGACAATCTGCGCCTGACCGAAGCGCCGCCGCATTCGGTCTATGACCCGGCGCGACACCAGATCGAAGGCGGCGCAGACGAGGAACAGCGCCAGAGCGGCCTTCAGCGCGCCGCGCCACATGCGCCGCAAAGCCCTGGCGGCAACCGGCTGTCGGATCTGCAGAATTCGATCACCCGTATTTACGAAGCCTCCAAGGCGCCTCCGCTGCCGCCCAGCGAATATCAACTGTTGTTCAACCTGATCGCGGCGGAAATCAGCGAGCGCGGCTTCCAGCCTGGGCGAACCGTGGATGCCGTGCTGGCACGGGCGGAAGAAAATGGCGTGCGCTTCGCGCAGCAGGATGTCAGCTTCGTCATCAGCGCCGTGGACGACATGGATCCATGGCTGGAGCATTCGCGCACGCCGGGTGCCATCGCGCGGGCTTATCGCGACGTGATCCTGTCGCGCTGTAAGAAGGCGGGGCTTGAGCTGACCGACGACGAGCACCAGCTCATTGAGGTGTGGTTCGGCGCTGGACAATGGAGCGGCGGCACGGCGGGCCAGTCGCCGGAGCCGCAGAGCCGGCCATCGCGCCCTGGCAGCGTGCGGCCGGACATTCCGCTGCCGCCGGACTTTGACGAGACGCAGGGCGGCGCGCCGGGCCGGGAGCTTGGCGGCTACGGTCGCAGCCTCAAGCGGCACGGGTAATCTCGCCAAGCGCCGCACGATTTGCTGATCCGCCAGAGGCCTGCGGCTCCAGTCCGGGAGAGCCGTTTTGCTGGCTTTCCGGGTTGGTGGGCTGCGTCAGGCGGCGGTTTGACAGGCTACCGAAAGCGTGCCAAAAGCGGGACGCTGTCGCGCAATTGGGCCCATAGCTCAGCTGGTAG
>CAYYSM010000468.1:0-1831 GCA_964474225.1 uncultured Hyphomicrobiaceae bacterium | reverse complement strand
CTCCGCCTTCGTCTCGACCGGCGCTTCGAAGCCCCAATCCATCTGCACGACGACGTTGCTCTCAGTCTCCGCGCCGGAGTCGGGCGACATCTTCTCGATGGTGAAGCTTGAACCCTGCATCCGGTCGTCGGTGACCACGCCGAGGCGCACGCCGAAGCGGTGCTCGATGTCGTTCAGGTATTCGCGCTTGTTGTTCAGGATGTAGAGCGCGACCTCGCCGGAGGTGACGGCCGTGAGATCCATGACCCGGTTGGACCGCAGATAATCCTCCAGCGCGCGCAGCACCGAAAGCGCGACCGATTCGACCGAGCGGATGATGCCGGTTCCCTGACAGTGCGGGCACTGGTTCGTCGAGCCTTCCAGAACGCCGGTACGGATGCGCTGACGCGACATTTCCAGCAGGCCGAACGCGCTGATCCGCCCGATCTGGATGCGCGCGCGGTCATGGCGCAGCGACTCCTTCAGCTTGCGCTCCACCGCGCGGTTGTTGCGCCGCTCCTCCATGTCGATGAAGTCGATGACGATCAGCCCCGCCAGGTCGCGCAACCGCAACTGCCGCGAGATTTCCTCCGCGGCTTCCATGTTGGTGCGCAGCGCGGTGTCCTCGATCGAGTGCTGCTTGGTCGCCTTGCCGGAGTTGACGTCTATCGCCACCAGCGCCTCGGTCTGGTTGATGACGATGTAGCCGCCGGATTTCAGCGTGACATAGGGGCTATACATCGCGTCGAGCTGGCGCTCGACATTGTTCTTGATGAAGATCGGCTCCGGCTCGCGGTAGGGCTTCACGTTTTTCGCATGGCTCGGCATGATCATGCGCATGAAGTCCTTGGCCTCGCGGTAGGCGGTCTCGCCCGCGACCTGAACCTCGTCGATCTCCTTGCTGTAGAGATCGCGGATCGAGCGCTTGATGAGGTTGCCTTCCTCGTAGACCAGCGCGGGCGCGGTGGACTGGAGCGTAAGGTCGCGGACATTCTCCCACAGCCGCAGCAGATATTCGAAGTCGCGCTTGATCTCTGCCTTTGTGCGGCTTGCGCCCGCCGTGCGGACGATAAGGCCCATGCCTTCCGGAACGTCCAGCTCATCCACGATCTGGCGCAGGCGCTTGCGATCCGCGGGCGAAGCGATCTTGCGAGAGATGCCGCCGCCCGAGGCCGTGTTGGGCATCAGAACAGTGTACCGGCCGGCGAGTGAGAGATAGGTCGTCAGGGCTGCGCCCTTGTTGCCGCGCTCTTCCTTGACGACTTGCACCAGCAGGATCTGGCGGCGGCGGATGACCTCCTGAATCTTGTAGTTGCGGCGGCGCTTGCGCGGGCGGCGCTGCGGCACCTCCTCCAGCGCATCGCCGGAGCCGACGGCCTCGACGTCTTCGCCATCCTTCACCGGGCGGCGGTCGCCGTTGCCATCCTCATCCGGCGTCGTCTCGGCCTCGCGCAGCGCTTCGGCGTCCAGCGTCTCGTCCTGGCCGTTGTCCTCTTCTTCGAGCGCGTCCTGGGTCAACGCCTCCAGCCGCTCGGTCAGGCGCTTCTTTTTCGCGGCATGAACCTCTGGCGGGATTTCGTCGGACGCCTCTTCCGCGCGGGAGACGGCCGCAGCCAGTTCCTCGGAGATTTCCGGCGGCAGAACGGCGTCAAGCGCCATCTCCCCGGCGTCTTCACGCTCCTCAGCTTCGGCGTCGGCCTCGCCCTCGCCATTCTCGACCCCGTCGTCGCTGCCGTTGTTGGCCGAAGCGCGCGAAAGCTGCGCCTCCTCCTCCAGCAGTGCGCGGCGGTCCGCGACAGGGATCTGATAATAATCCGGGTGGATTTCGTTGAAGGCGAGGAAGCCGTGACGG
>CAYYSM010000467.1:451-1838 GCA_964474225.1 uncultured Hyphomicrobiaceae bacterium | reverse complement strand
CCGCCCCCCGCTCGGGCTCCGTCTCTCGCCCCTTTTTCCAAATAATCCCGAAACCTTGCCGCGGCCCGTGCGTTATGCCCGCGGCACGCGCGTGTTATCATTTGGCACAGTCTGACGGGTTCGGGAGGCTGTGATGTTTCGCGTCCTTGCGGTGCTTGCCGCCGTCTTCACGCTTGCACTCATGGCGGCACCAGCTTCGGCTGGCGTGACCGCGCGCATCGATCTCAGCGCCCAGCAGATGAACGTGTATGTCGACGGCCGGCTGCGCCACTCCTGGCCGGTATCGACCGGGCGCGGGCGCTACCGGACGCCGCGCGGCACGTTCCGCCCGACCGTGATGCGCCGGATGCACTATTCCAGCCGCTACAACAACTCCCCGATGCCCTACTCGATCTTCTTCTATAGAGGATATGCCATCCACGGCACGAACGAGGTTGGCCGGCTGGGCCGGCGCGCATCGCACGGCTGCGTACGGCTGCATCCGCGCGCGGCGCGCACGCTCTATCATCTTGTGCGGCGGCATGGGCCGGGCCGCACGCGTATCGTCATCCGGCGTTAGACGGCTCGGCGCGCGCGGCGCGGCGCTCGCGGCGGATGAGATCGGCCAACAGCGCGCGCAGGCGCGGCGGCGGCGCTTCGATGTAGGGCAGCGGGCGGCACTGCGACAGCGTCGCGATGCCGATGCGTGCGGTGAAGGCGCCGTTGACGATCCCCTCGCCCAGCCGGGCGGAGAGCCGCGCCGTTAGCCCGTGCCCGACCACTTGCTGCACGATATCGTCGCCCATCGCCACCCCGCCGGTGACGGCCAGATGCGCGATGACCATGCGCGCCAGCCGCATCAGCCCGAAAAAGCCGGGCCGCCCGCCGTAAAGCGTCGCGAGCCGGCGCATCAGCCGCAAGTTCTCGAAGGCCGCGAAGCCGACATCGACGAGCGCCGACGGGCTGATCGCCGTGATGACTGACACGCGCCGGGCTGAAGCTGCGATCATGGCGCTGGCGCGCTGATCGAGCGGCTGCAGAAGTTCGCGCTCGGCCAGCACCATCAGCCCGCGCGGGTCGATGACATCGCCGCGATGCTCGCGGAAGCGGCGGAGTTGCCAGGCGGTGTCGGGGCGATCATCGAGCAGGCGCTCCAGCGATCCGACCACGCCGCGCACCGCCTTCAGCCGCCGACGCTCGGGCTCGACACTGTCTTCCGCCGCGGCCAGCGCGCTTTCGGCCTCCGCGCGCAGCCGCGTGACGCGCCCGAGGCGCATCAGCCCGGCAATCTCGGCAATGAGCAGCATCAATGCTGCAAAACCCGCGAGGATCGCCAGCGCCAGCGCCGCCCAGCCCAGCCAGCCGCCGGTGGCGAACAGCGCCGAGACGGTCTGCATCGCCCAGGAGG
>CAYYSM010000467.1:0-441 GCA_964474225.1 uncultured Hyphomicrobiaceae bacterium | reverse complement strand
CGGTGGCCGCCGTATCCGAAAAAAACTGAATCGCCCAGGAGGTCAGCGCCAGCGCAACCAGCCCGCCCAGCGCGGACAGCAGCAGCGCGCCCCAGCGCCAGCCGCGCTTCGGGGCGGGTTCGGGCGCTTGAAGCTCAGCCTCCGGCCCCGGCTCGGGCGGCGCGCTCACATGTATCGCCGGGTCATCGGCGCTGAACACGGCGGGCTTGCGCGGCTGGCTCATGCAATGCGATCCCCGATCAGGAAGTTGAGCGCGCGGTCCAGCCGGATATGCGGCAGCGGCGCCAGATCGCCAAGGGCGGTGCGCTGGACCTTCGGCGGGCGGAACCGGACGAAGGCGAAGTCCCCGCCCGCTGCGTCGCTCAGCGTGAAGTCGGGCGCAAGCGCCGCCGCGAGGCCCGCCGGCAGGTCGCCCGGGAAGATCGCCGCCTCGTGCGCGCC
>CAYYSM010000466.1:0-1838 GCA_964474225.1 uncultured Hyphomicrobiaceae bacterium | reverse complement strand
TCAGCACGAAGCCGCCGACATGCTGGGACAGGTGGCGCGGGAAGCCGGTCAGTTCGGCGGCGAGGCGCAGGGTCTGCAACAGACGCGGATCGGACGGGTCGAGGCCCGCTTCGCGCACATGGTTTTCCGGGATCGGCCGGTTGCCCGAGCCCCAGATAGTGCCGGCCAGCGCGGCGGTGACATCCTCGCTCAACGCAAACGCCTTGCCGACTTCGCGGATCGCCGAGCGGGAGCGGTAGCAGATTACCGTTGCGGCGATGCCGGCGCGCTCGCGCCCGTAGCGCTCGTAGATATACTGGATGACCTCCTCGCGGCGCTCATGCTCGAAATCGACGTCGATGTCAGGTGGCTCATTGCGCTCCGCCGTGATGAACCGCTCGAACAAAAGGTCGATCTCTTCGGGGTTCACCGAGGTGATGCCGAGGCAGAAGCACACGGTCGAGTTCGCCGCCGAGCCGCGACCCTGGCACAGGATCGGGTCGTGGCGGCCCTTGTCGGGCTGGGGCGTGCGCGCATAGGCGACGATGTCGTGGACGGTGAGGAAGTAGGGCGCGTAGTCCAGCTCGGCGATCAGCGCCAATTCGCGCCGGATGTTCGCCGCGACCTTGTCCGGCACGCCAGTGGGATAATGCCGCCGCGCGCCTTCCCAGGTCAGGTCTTCCAGATGGCTCTGCGGCGTCTTGCCCGGCGGGACCGGCTCTTCGGGGTATTCGTATTTCAGTTCATCGAGCGAGAAGCGGCAGCGTTCGGCAATCTCCACGCTGCGCGCAAGCGCATCCTCGAAGCCGCGGAACAGCCGGGCCATCTCGCACGGGCCCTTGATGTGGCGCTCGGCGTTCTTGGTGAGGCGATAGCCGGCTGCGTCGATCGTGCATTTCTCACGGATGCAGGTAAGCACATCCTGCAAGGGGCGGCGCGCGGGATCGTGGTAGAGCACGTCGTTCGTGGCGACCAGCGGCACGCGCGCGCGCTCGGCGATTTCGGCGCGGCGGGCGAGCCAGGCGCGGTCGTCGCCGGTGCGGTGGTTGTGCGCGGCGAGGTAGACCGGCGCGCCCAGCGTGTCGGCGATGCCGCGCAGTTCCGCGGCAAAGGCGGGATCGGCCGGCTCCGGCGGCAGGACGATAAAGATCTGACCTTGCGCGTGCGCCGCGACATCGGCCAGGTCGAGCGCGCAGTCGCCCTTGTCCGCCCTCATCTTGCCCACGCTCAGGAGGCGGCACAGCCGGCCATAGGCCGCGCGGTCGGTGGGGTAGCAGAGCAGGCTCGGCGCGTCGCGCAAGTCCAGCCGGCAGCCGACGATCAGCCGCAGCCCCTCGGCCTTCGCTGCGATATGCGCGCGCACCACCCCGGCAAGGCTGTTGCGGTCGGTGATCGCCAGTGCGGAAAGCCCCTGCGCCTTCGCGGTCTGCACCAGCTCTTCAGGGTGGGAGCCGCCGCGCAGGAAGCTGAAATTGGTCGTGACCTGCAACTCGGCATAGGCGGGTTCGGAAAACCACGCGCTCATGCGAACAATCCATGCATGTACCAGCGCGGCGGCGGGCCGTCGCCGGTCTCGTCGTACTGACCCTCGCGGAACACCCAGTAGCGCCGGCCGCTGGTGTCCTCGATGTCATAGTAGTCGCGCTGGCGTGCGGACGGGCCGCTGGCGTTCCACCACTCCGGCGCGATGCGCTCAGGTCCGCGCGCGCGGGCGACCCGGCGCAGGACGCGGCGCCAGCGGAACAGCAGCGGCGGGCCGTCGGGCACTTCGGCAACCGCCTCGATCGGCTCGGGGCGGTCCAGCAGGCGCAGCGGACGCGGCGGCATGTGATCGGGCCAGGCGTCGGACGGCGGGTCGC
>CAYYSM010000465.1:0-1838 GCA_964474225.1 uncultured Hyphomicrobiaceae bacterium | reverse complement strand
GGGCGGCCTTTGTAGCTACCGCCAACAGCGTGACAGGCATCGGCGGCCAAGATCAGGTCGTGAAGATCAGCGATGGCCCGCAAAGCGTCATAATTGCACGGCTGCCCGGTGTAATCGACGGCCACGATGGCCTTGGTGCGCGGCGTGATGTTCGCCTCGACCTGTGCAGGGTCAATGAGCAGCGTGTCCGGATCCACGTCGGCAAAGACCGGCGCGCCACCCTGATACACGACGCAGTTAGCGCTGGCAGCGAAGGTCATTGGCGACACGATCACCTCGTCGCCTGGCCCAATATCGGCGGCGTACATCGCCGCGTGGAGCGCCGCCGTGCCGTTGCTCACCGCCACGGCCTCTTCAGCGCCCACGAAATCGGCAAATTTTTCCTCAAACTGATTCACCTTCGGCCCGGTGGTCAGCCAATCGGAGCGCAGCACCTCAATCACAGCAGCGATATCATCCTCATCAAGCCACTGCCGACCGTAAGGTAAGCGTGTCTCCCGAACCGGCGTTCCGCCATCAATGGCTAGCTTATTACTCATCATCCTCTCCAATCATGTGGCGCAACTCCTCAATGGTCAGCCACCGATCATTCTTGTCGCTGGCGAACTTGTAACCGTCGGGCAGCGGCTTTCCCTCGCTCCAGTTCCCCCGCTTCCACCAGGGATGAACCGGTTGGATGATAAACCTGTCATCTAGCTCCAGCGTATAACGTGATTCGTCACGCGCAACCAACACCTCGTGCAGCTTCTCCCCTGGTCGGATACCCATAAACTCAATCTCGCACCCCGGAGCCACCGCTTCGGCCAGATCCATAATACGCATACTAGGGATCTTAGGCACGAAGACCTCACCGCCCTGCATATGCTCGATGCAACTGATCACAAAACGCACGCCCTGCTCCAGCGTCAGCCAGAAGCGGGTCATCCGCTTGTCCGTCACCGTGATCGTGCCATTCTCTCGTTGCCTCTTGAACACCGGGATCACACTGCCTCGGCTGCCGACCACGTTGCCGTAGCGCGTGCAACTGAAGCGCGTTTTACCGACCCCCACGTAGGCATTGCCCTGGATAAACAACTTCTCAGCCACCAGTTTCGTCGCGCCGTACAGGTTGATGGGATTGACCGCCTTGTCGGTACTCAAAGCCATCACTCTATCTATACCATTGTCAATCGCCGCATCGATGATGTTCTGAGCACCCAACACGTTCGTCTTGACGGCCTCGAAGGGATTATATTCACAAGCAGGCACCTGCTTGAGTGCAGCGGCATGAACCACCAAGTCCACGCCCACCAATGCCCGATAGAGTCGATCCTTATCCCGTACATCTCCAATGAAATACCGAAGATTGGGATTATCGAACCCCGCCATCCGCATTTGGTGTTGTTTAAGTTCATCCCGGCTGAAAATGATTAATTTTTGGGGATGATATTCTCTTAGCATAATCTCGGTAAACTTCTTGCCGAAAGAACCTGTGCCTCCAGTCAACAGTATACTCAAATTATTCCAGTTCATAATAGCTCCGCTGTCTCATTATCACGGTGAAACTTCCTTATGAAAACAACAATGGCACCACCTGCCCCCCTTGAAAATAGCGCCACCCACGCCATGGTTCGTCTCGTGCCGAATCAGGTGCAAGCGATCGCTCATCTTGGGAAGGTACTGGTTCAAGGCGCGAATTGTACCATCTTGGCGACAATCGTCAACCACCACGATGTGATCGACATACTCCGGCATCATCTCGATCACAGGGATAAACGACATCCCTGACCCAATCAGCTTCTCCTGTCAAGCGACAATTAGAAATGGACATCGATGACAATTAGAAATGCCCATGCCGA
>CAYYSM010000464.1:0-1839 GCA_964474225.1 uncultured Hyphomicrobiaceae bacterium | reverse complement strand
CTGGAGGACATCGAGCCGCCGCGCGACCGGGTTTTCGACGACCTTGCCAAGGAGCTGCGCGAGGGCGCGATCTGCCCGGTGCTGATCGGTTCAGCCGAGCGCGGCAACGGCATCTTCCGGCTTCTGAAGGCGCTGCGCCACGAAGCGCCGCAGGTGGATCAGGCGGCCGAGCGGCTCGGCGTGGCGGCATGGCCGAGCGCGCTGGGCATCGTCAAGACGCTGCACACCGCCCACGGCGGCAAGCTCTCGGTGACGCGCGTGCTGCGCGGCAAGGTCGCCGAAGGCACCACCGTGTACGCGCCCGAAGGCGAGGACCGCTGCGCCGGCGTGTTGAGCATGAAGGGCGAGGAGACGACGAAGCGCGGCCCCGCCGGCCTCGGCGAGACCGTGGCGCTGGCCCGCCTCGACAACGCCAAGACCGGGGACATGGCCTCCACCGCAAAGGACGAGCCGCGCAAGCACTTCGTCGCGCTGGGGACCGCGCCGGTTTACGGCGTCGCGATCAACGCGGCGGAGCGCAAGGACGAGGTCCGGCTCACCGCCGCGCTCGCGAAGATTTGCGACGAGGACCCCTCGCTGGTCTTCATCAACAACACCGAAACCGGCGGCATGGAGCTGTGGGGCTTCGGCGAGATGCATCTGCGCCTCGCGCTGGAGCGGCTGGAAAGCAAATACGGCATCCGCGCCGAAACCCGCCCGCGAAAAATTCCCTACAAGGAGACGATCAAGAAGAGCGCCGAGGTGCGCGGCCGCCACAAGAAGCAAAGCGGCGGGCACGGGCAGTACGGCGATGTCGTGCTGGAGATCAAGCCGCTCCCGCGCGGCAGCGGCTTCGAGTTTTCCGAGACGATCACCGGCGGGGCGGTGCCGAAGCAGTATATCCCTGCCGTCGAGGCGGGCGTGCGCGATTATCTCGGCGAGGGGCCGCTCGGCTTCCCGGTCGTCGATGTCGCCGTGACGCTCAAGGACGGCTCGTATCACAGCGTCGACTCGTCGGAGCAGGCATTCCGCGCCGCCGGCCGGCTGGCGATGGCCGAGGGCGTGCCGAAATGCGATCCGGTGCTGCTGGAGCCGATCAGCCATGTCGAGATCGTCACGCCGAGCGAAGCGACGCCAAAGATCAACCAGATCATCTCCGGCCGGCGCGGCCACATTCAGGGCTTCGACGCGCGCCAGGGCTGGCCCGGCTGGGATGTCGTCTGGGGCGAGATGCCGGAGGCCGAAACGCGCGATCTGATCCTGGAACTGCGCTCGGCCACCGCCGGCGTCGGCAGCTTCACCGCCCGCTTCGACCACATGCAGGAGTTGAACGGCAAGCTCGCGGAGAAGATCATCGCAAGCGAGACCGCTGCGGCCTAAGCCCGCACTCGCGAGACCGTGATCAGCCGTGTGATCCCTTCGCCCGCCCGATCCCCTATAATGGGATGAGCAATCACGGGAGAGGTTTTGATGCGGTTTATTCGCAAGAAGGGCTGGGAGCTGCCCGAAAGGCTCGTCACTGATGAGGCGGTCTTCCTCAACCGCCGGCGCTTCATGCAGGGCGCGGGCGCAGTGGCTGGCGCTGGCCTCGTCGGCAGCGGCCTGAGCGATACGGCGCGGGCGGCGGAAGACCCGAGCGCGGGGCTCTATCCGGTATCGCGCAACCCTGAATATACGGTCAGCCGGCCGGTCACGCCCGAAGACGTCGCCACGACCTACAACAACTTTTATGAGTTCGGCTCGCACAAGCGCATTTCGTCCGCCGCGCAGGCGCTGCCCATTCGGCCGTGGGAAATCGCCATCGCGGGCGCGGTCGAAAAGCCCTTCAAGATCGGCATCGACGAGCTTTTGGCGAAGATG
>CAYYSM010000463.1:0-1851 GCA_964474225.1 uncultured Hyphomicrobiaceae bacterium | reverse complement strand
TGTGGCCATCGCCGCCATCATCGCATTCTGGGTCTGAATGAGTCTCGACCCTAGGGTCGCGTATGTTGCGTCGCTGATCCGGGTTGGCAGCGCACCACTTCGTGCTGCGCCGCACCCGGGATGACTCGCTCCGGTTGTCCTGGCGTCATCCCGCGCGCGCCTTCACGACCCGGTCGATCTCCATCAGCTCACCGATCAGCCCCTCGAACTGATCAAGCGGCACCATGTTCGGCCCGTCGGACGGCGCATTGTCCGGGTCGTCATGCGTCTCGATGAACAGCCCGGCCACGCCGACTGCCACCGCCGCGCGCGCCAGCACGGCGACGAACTCGCGCTGCCCGCCGCTGGAACCGCCCTGCCCGCCCGGCTGCTGGACCGAGTGCGTCGCATCGAAGATCACCGGGCAACCGGTCTGCGCCATGATTGGCAGCGCGCGCATGTCGCTGATCAGCGTGTTATAGCCGAAGCTGACGCCGCGCTCTGTCAGCAGGACGTTAGGGTTGCCCGTCCCGAGCACCTTTGCAGCGACATGCTGCATGTCCCACGGGGCGAGGAACTGCCCCTTCTTGATGTTGACGACGCAGCGTGTCCGCGCCGCGGCAACGAGCAGATCGGTCTGGCGGCACAGAAAGGCCGGGATTTGCAGGATGTCGACGGCTTCAGCCGCGCGTTCGCACTGCTCCGGCGCATGCACGTCGGTGAGGACGGCTAAGCCAAGGCTCTCTCGGATTTCGGCGAAGATTGGCAGCGCCTCATCCAGCCCTATGCCGCGCGCGCTCGACAGGCTTGTTCGGTTGGCCTTGTCATACGAGGTCTTGAACACCAGCCCGACGCCCAGCCGCCCGGCGATCTCCTTCAGCGCCCCGGCCATCTCCAGCGCGTGCGTCCGGCTTTCCAGCGCGCACGGCCCAGCGATCAGGCTGAACGGCGCGTCATTGGCGAACGCGACGCCCCGCGTCTCGATCCGTACATTCGGCTTGATCGGCTCGCTCATCCTTAAGCCCCTTGCTTTACTCGCTTGCTTAAAACCATCGCCGGCAGCGCCGATCAACCGCGAGTTGCGCATGTATGCCTGAAAGCGTAAGTTCCGCGCAGGAGGACATCATGGCAGACATCGTTATTCGCGATCTGGACGACAGCGTGGTGGCGCGGCTCGAAGCCCGCGCGCGGGAGACCAATCAATCCCTGGAAGACGTCGTGCGCAGCATCCTCAGCGAGGCCGCCCGCCCGAGCCGGGATCACGCGGCCAAGCGCGCCGCCGCGATCAGGGACAGCATCCGCGCGCGAACCGGAGGCGACGTGCCGCTCGACGCGACAGCGCTGATCCGTGAGGACCGGGATAATCGCTGATGCTGGTCGTTGACGCCAGCGTTGCGGCACGCTGGTTCGTCCCTGCCCTCGCGTGGCCAAGTGCGACGGACGTGCTTGATTGGGGTTCCAGTCTTGTGGCCCCCGATTTGATATTGGCCGAGGTCGCCAATGCATGCTGGAAGGCGGTCCGGGCGGGGTACATGACCCCAGAGGAAATGGAAACTGCGCTCCGCCTTCTCCCGGGTTTCTTTATCGAATTGCATTCGATAGCCGGCTTGTTTGAACACGCAGGCCAGTTCGCTGTTGAACTCAACCACCCGGTCTACGACTGCTGCTATATTGCACTGGCGCGGCGCGAGGCTGCGCAGCTTGTGACCGCCGACAAGCGGCTGGCTCATGCGGCGCAGGCGTCCAGCATCGAGGTCCGCTTGATCGGTTGAGCCTAAAGCGGCAGGTTGTCGTGCTTCTTCGGCGGCCGCTCCAGGTGCTTGTTGCGCAGCATGTTGAGCGCCCGCGCGATGCGCACGCGGGTGTTGTGCG
>CAYYSM010000462.1:0-1875 GCA_964474225.1 uncultured Hyphomicrobiaceae bacterium | reverse complement strand
TGTTTTCACTTCACGGCAAGAAGGCGCTGATCATCGGCATCGCCAACGAGAACTCGATCGCCTATGGCTGCGCGAAGGCGCTGCGCCAGCAGGGGGCCGATCTGGCCATCACCTATCTGAACGAGAAGGCCGAGCCGCATGTCCGCCCTCTGGCCGAGGAACTGGGCGCGGAGATCATCGCGCCGCTCGACGTGACGCGGGACGGGCAGTTCACCGCGCTGTTCGACCAGATCCGCGAGCGGTGGGGCCGCGTCGATATCTGCCTGCACGCGGTGGCGTTTTGCCCGGCGGCGGACCTGCACGCGCGCGTCGTCGACACCTCCCGCGAGGGTTTCGGCCAGGCGATGGACATCTCGGTGCATTCCTTCATCCGCATGGTGCGTCGGGCCGAGCCGCTGATGCCCGCGGGCGGCACCTGCATGACCGTGTCGTTCTACGGCGCGGAGAAGGTGGTGGAGAACTACAACATCATGGGGCCGGTGAAGGCGGCGCTGGAGTCGGTGACGAAATACATCGCCGCCGAACTGGGGCCGAAGGGGATCAGCGTGCATGCGCTGTCGCCGGGGCCGCTGAAGACGCGCGCGGCCTCAGGCATCGAGGATTTCGATGAGCTGCTGGAAGAAGCGGCGCAGCGCGCGCCAACGCATCAGCTTGTGACCATCGAGCAGGTCGGGGCGTATGCAGCGTTCCTGTCAAGCGACGAGGCGGCGAACATCACCGGCGGGGTGCATTACATCGACGGCGGGTATCATATCGTGGGGTGAGGCGCGCGCGCCCGCGCTCGGCCTGTCATTGCGAAGCCCGTAGGGCTGAAGCAATCCAGACCGAGGCAGGGCGCTTGCGGCTGGATCGCGTCGCTGCGCTCGCGATGACGTAAGAAGACCGTCATTACGAGGCCCAGCGGGCCGAAGTAATCCAGCGGAGCGCGCGGAACTGGATGGCATCGCTGCGCTCGCGATGACGCTCGCCCGCTGACACACCAAAAACAGAAGCGGCGCCCGGAGGCGCCGCCGTCGAGGATGATATCACGTGATGAAGGAGTTGGTGGCTCGCCTTATTTTAGCGGCTCCATCGTCTCGCGCGGGCCGGTGAGCTTATAGTTCAGGCCGATCTTGAAGGTATGAAAGTCGAGATCGGTAGAGTTAAATTCATCCACCGGCTTGTTCGGAACAGGCTGGCCGTTGGCGTTGACCTTCGTGCCAGGAAAAGCATAGTCTTCTTCGCCAAGATCGACATACAGGTATTCAGCCTTGACCGACCAGTTGCTGTCCAGCTTTTGCTCGACACCACCGCCAATGGCAAATCCTGTATGGGTGTTTGAGTCCTTGGCCCCGTCCAACTCTACAAAGGGCGTCGCCCTAGTGAAATTCGCCGTGACCGAAAGCTCCGCATCGACGTTGGCCCAGGCAAAGCCGCCAGTAACGTATCCCAGGAAACCGCCTGATGCGTAGCCCAGCCGACCACGGACAGTCCCGAAAGAGTCGATTTCGAAGGAATGATCCTTGGAAAAGGTGCAGCAGCCGCCAAAATCACTGTCCGTTGTGAAAGTCTGCGAACCGTCGATGCCTGCCACAGCAGCATCGGCTTCCAAACCAAAGACGAAGTGACCACTTTGGAAGTTGTAACCAATTTGACCACCGCCGAAAAAGCCGTCGCCGTCAATGGTCTTGTCCAGATTGTCATAGCCAATCGCAGCAGGATCATCAGTGGTGTCTAGGCCGAGAGTCCCATCCCATTCGCCGTCGGCGTAACCGCCGTGAATGCCAACATAGAAGCCGGTCCACATCGGCGCGGGCGCAGCGTAGCCAGTATCCTTCAGGCTGCCGTCTCCAAGGTCGGCGGCATTTGCCGATGAGACGGCAAACATGCCCGCCG
>CAYYSM010000461.1:0-1879 GCA_964474225.1 uncultured Hyphomicrobiaceae bacterium | reverse complement strand
GAAACACTCAGAGACCCTACCGCACCGAATTGCAGCCATGCGCGATGTTGGCGAACGGCCCGCCATGCACGAAGGCGGGATTGTTCTCAAGCGTCTGCACAAGGTTGGGGTTGAAGGCCTGCTGCAGCAGCACGCTCATCGCGCCCGGCGCGTCAATGTCGCGCGCATAGACCGGCGACTTGTCCTTGCGGTAGCCCACGACCATCGCGCCGAGCCGCTCATGCAGGTCCTCGAAATTCTTTGCCAGGCAGAAGATCGCCATGACCTCGCTGGCCACCGTGATGTCGAAACCGTCCTCGCGCGGGACGCCCTCCGTCGGCCCGCCAAGCCCGATCACCATGCGGCGCAGCGCGCGGTCGTTCATGTCGATGACCCGGCGCCAGGCCACGCGGCGCGAGTCGATGCCCTGCGCATTGCCCCAGTGCATGTGGTTGTCGAGCATCGCCGCGAGCAGGTTGTGCGCGGCGGTGATGGCGTGGAAATCGCCGGTGAAGTGCAGGTTGATCGTCTCCATCGGCACGACCTGAGCGTAGCCGCCGCCAGCCGCGCCGCCCTTCATGCCGAAGCAGGGCCCGAGGCTCGGCTCGCGGATGCACATGGCCGTGCGCGCGCCGATGCGGTTCAGCCCGTCGCCCAGCCCGATCGTCATCGTCGTCTTGCCCTCGCCCGCGGGGGTCGGGGTGATCGCCGTGACCAGGATCAGCTTGCCGTCCGGGCGATCCTCGATCTGCTTGAGGAAGCTGTCCTCGATCTTGCCGATGTGATGTCCGAACGGGTACAGCGCCTCTTCCGGCACGTCGAGCCGGGCCGCAACCTCACGTATGGGGCGCAGATCCGCAGCGCGCGCGATTTCCAGATCGGACCCGTGCTTCTTGGCAGCAGACTCCGGTTTGCCCTCGGCGTTCAGCATGGCGGCTTCCTCGATTCAGCGAGACAGTTGGTGGCAACACGGCTAACACAGCCGGGCATCGCGCGCAGCTCGGCGCGGCTGGCGAATGCGGTTCCCTCTTGGGCGTCGCGCTGTCGCCCCCACGGAGGTATCGCTTTCCGCGCGGACGCATCTTGCCCAGCAAACGCAGGCGGCTGCGGTTCAGCGTCGGCGCATCTTTGTCCGAAAGCGACATGGCCTGAAAATGGGCGTAAACACCCCTTTCAAGCCCCTCAACGAAGTGTGTAAGCGCTTGATAACGCTTTCGCTTGAGAGCGACATGTTTTTGCGCGATTATCTGAGGTTAATTCGGCCGTCGCGAACATCCGTTAATGATGTCCGGGGCACGGGGCTTGCGAATTTGAGGCGCTCGTTTCGGCGAAGCGGGTGTGTCTGGAGGGCGTGCGATGGAAGCTCGCGCGTTGGATCGTCAAAGGATCCATTTTCTGCTGATCCCCAATTTCTCGATGATCGCCTTTTCCTCGGCGATCGAAGCGTTGCGGCTTGCCAACCGCGCGCTCGGGCGAACGGCGTATGAATGGCGGCTGATTTCCGAGGACGGCAAGCCGGTTGAGGCCAGCAATCGGGTCGTGCTGACAGTCGATTCCTCGCTCGATCAGGTGCTCAACGACGTCACCCATCCCAGCGATTCGAGCATGGTGATCGTCTGCTCGGGCGTGGATGTCGAGAATTTCCACCACCGCGCGGTGTTCAGCTGGCTGCGGCGGATGCACAAGCGCGGCGTGAGCATCGGCGGGCTTTGCACCGGCGCGTGGGTTCTGGCAGAGGCCGGGCTGCTGGAGGACCGCACCTGCGCCATCCACTGGGAAATGATCCCGAGTTTCGCCGAGCGGTTCCCGGACGTGAACGTGAAGTCCAGCCTGTTCGAGGTGGACAACGACATCTTCACCTGCGCAGGCGGCACGGTCGCGCTCGACATGATGCTTTATT
>CAYYSM010000460.1:0-1889 GCA_964474225.1 uncultured Hyphomicrobiaceae bacterium | reverse complement strand
CCGAGCGCGATCAGATCCGCGCCAGCTACGCCATCATCATCCGCCGGCTGGAAGCGGCGCTGTCCCAGGAAAAGATGCGCTCGGCGCGGCAGCTGGTGAAGATCAGCCGGCTGCAAATGGAAATCGCCGACCTTAACGACAAAACCCAGCAACTGCGGGGCCAACTGGAGGCAGAGCACAACGCCGCCTCCGTGCTGCGCCGGACGATCGCCACGCGGGTGCCGGAGCTGAACCGCTCTGCGCAGGACGCCAAGCAGCTCGTTCATGTCCGCGACCGCGAGATCGACACCATCGTCAACCGGCTTCGCCACCGCGAGGAGGCGCTCGCCATCGCCCAGCGGACGACAGAGATGCAGCAGGCCGAGATTGCGCGGCTGCGCCAGGCGATGGAGATGTCCGGCTCGCAGAACGCCGGCCGCTTCAAGCTGCGCCCGACCGAATGGACGATCCACGACTACCGCGCGGAATATGATCGGCTGAATGTCGAACTGTCCAAGCTGCGCGAGCGGCTGGCCGTCGCCTATGACCGCGAGGCCAATCAGATCAAGGAACTGCGCACCGAACTGCAGCAACTTGCCGACCAGGTCGTGACGGCGGCGGCGGCCCTGCCTGAGGGCGAGCCGCAGCGGGCCATCGCGCATGACCGGGATCGGGACGGCGAATCGCGCCGGCTCGGCGCGCCCGGCCAGGCATTCGATGAGCAAATGCGCTCGATCGACGCGATCATCGGGGACGCGGCGGGAAGCGCGCGTGCGCCCGCTGTGCGCGACGGATCGATAGCCGCCCTGCAAGCAGAGCGGTCGGGCGGCGCGCTTGCGCGGGCGGCGGCGGCCCCGAAGCGTCTGGCGCGCGGGGCGCTGCAGAAGATGTCCGGCCTGGCTGACGCGACGCGCAACGCCGTGAGCGCGGGGTCTGACCGCGCTCGTCACCAAGGCGCGGCGCCTGCGCCTGGCGAGGTGAGCGCGGCGAAGCTGCTGGGCGGCGCGGCAGTGTCGGACGGCAACCCGGAAGCGAAGCGCGCCAGCGGCTCCGGTGCAAGCGACGCGGTATTGACGCGTGAGCCGACGAGCCTTCCCCGTGAAGCGACGGCGGCCAAGGCCGCCGAAGCGAAATCTGAGACCGCCAAGGCCACCCATCCGGAGGACGACGCGGCGGACACCGCCACGAGCGATCGCGCTGCGGAAGCCAACCCGCTGGACGCTTTGGAGACACCGAAGCCGGCGGCCAAACCTGCGCCGGAGGCCAAGCCAAGCGAAACCGCCGACGCCGAAGATGACGCCAGCCTCTACGACAGCTATCGCAGCGCCAAGCCAACCTCCGGCAAGCTCATGGCCGAAAAGGACAAAGCCGACAACGCGGCGTCCGATGGCGAACAGACCGGGCGGGCGACCGACGAAGACAAAACCGAACATGCCGCCGCGAAGCCAGGCGAGAAGTCGGCGTCATCCGGCAATGGCGCGGCCGCACCCGACGCTGCTCAAAGCGACGAGCCTGGCGACGGCGAAGCCGATCGCGGCTCCCTCCTCGACCGGCTGAAACACGTGCCGGAAAGCGAGACGCGCTGAGCCGCTGCACGCTCCTCATCGCCCTGTGACAAAATCGGCGAAGTATTGGGGACAACGCCACAACATCTGGACGAATCACGACCTTTCCTTGACCGCCGCGAATCAGCTATCTTTCGCAGCGAGGGGGCCTGACTCACTTCAATTTTTCCGGCCCGCCGATTCGAACACGCGCGGTCAAACAAGAACGGCGAGCGGGCGGCCGAGAGCGTGACGAAGCGGACTTGGGGACAGATGCGGCAACATTGATGTCCCCGCCGGAAAAGCCTTTGCATTCAGGCTAGCGCGTCGTGACTGGACACTCGCGACGGGGCAGTCGTTTTGCGT
>CAYYSM010000459.1:0-1890 GCA_964474225.1 uncultured Hyphomicrobiaceae bacterium | reverse complement strand
CGCAATGGCCGTTGCCTCGGTCATCTGCAGCGCGGAAAGCAGCAGCCCGTCGGGCAGCATGGTTTCAGTATCCGTCACGCGCGGCCCCCTTCCGGCGTAAATCGCGCCCTTCGCACGACCCGGGCGCGGCCCTTTAGCTCACGGTAATGGAGCGCGCGACCTCCCAGGTCTTTCCGTTTGCGTCGCGCCAAGTGAACGCGAATTCGCCGGACTCTTCAACCCGAACCGGGAAGGCGATGTAGGGATTTGCGGAAATGGCAGGGTAAAGTTTGGCGCGGAAGACTTCCTTGCCGTTAAAACGGGCCGTGAACTCCTCGATAATGTTGCGCGGGATCAGCTCGCCCGTGCGCTCGTCCTCGCGCTGGCCGCTTTCCATCGGATGCGCAATGATCGTCTGAATCTCGATGGTCTCGCCGGCGGTGGCCGTCTCCGGCATTTTCACCTGCGGTTCTGCGGGAAAAGTCATTGTCAACCTTGGGTTATGGGATCAGTTCTCGCCGCAGCAGCCCACGAGAACCTCGATGCGCCGGCGGCCGATGAAAAAGTCGCCGCCGCTTGTCTGCGCCAGCGCCACGATCTCCTGCGTGCGCAGCAGCCGCATTCGGCTGGAGGCGCGGGCGGCGCTTGATGCCAGCGTGAAGTAGAACGAGGCGACCGGCGGCGCGTCATTGTCGGTGGCGATGACATGGATCGCCTGGATGAAGTCTGTGTCAGTCACCTCGTAGTCCACCGCCACCGTGAACGGGACCAGGTTGCCGTTCTCGGACACCTCTGGCAGGTCAAGCGTGACTTTGTCCTCGACCGGCTCCTTGCCTTTCAGGATCGTGTCGAGATGCGCCTGCCACGCCGTCGGCCCCTCCTCCTCCTGAGCGCGCAGCGGATGCCAGCCCAGCCACAGCGCGGCGACGGCTGCAGAGGTCATTGCGGCGAACTGGCGGCGGCTAAGCAAGGTCAATGCGTTGGACTTTGTGTTCATCACAGTCTCAAATCGGAGCGCGCAGTGGCGCGGGGCTTGCCTAAAACACGGGCGAAGACTGGCGCAAATTCCCCGCTGGCTTGCCCGAGCCGCATCATACCATAGCCCCAGTGTCGCGGGATTGCGTCGAAATTTTGTGCTGCCGCGAAAAGAAAGGATATTGCGCGGCCTGCGACATTCTTTCCTGTCTATGCGTACGAGGCGGAGGTCGGCGTAATTTTCGCAAACATGTTTCGGTTGACGATGCGCGTTTGCCACGGGCTGTGGCTGCGGCGCCCGAGGGCTGCAAGCCGCCCTTGCTGCAATGCAAAAAAACCTTGAAATCGATTCATGATTGGCCAACGATCAGAAAGCTTGTGAAATAGGCAAGCATGCCGCTGGCTGCGTGTCGCCGGCTTCTGTGCGAGAGTGCCCAAGGAGGAGACGAATGAGCGAACCCGCCATCGCCAATACCGCCCCGGGCGGGCAAGAATACAAGGACCTCTACGAGATCGGCGAGATTCCGCCGCTCGGGCACGTGCCGAAGTCGATGTACGCCTGGGTCATCCGCAAGGAGCGGCATGGGCCGCCCGAGCAGGCGATGCAGATGGAGGTTGTCCCGACCTGGGAGCTTGACAGCCACGAGGTGCTGGTCCTCGTGATGGCGGCGGGCGTCAACTACAACGGCGTCTGGGCTTGTCTCGGTCAGCCGGTCTCCACGCTCGACATCCACAAGAATCCCTATCAGATCGCTGGTTCCGACGCGGCCGGCGTCGTCTGGGCCGTCGGCTCGAAGGTCAAGCGCTGGAAGGTCGGCGACGAGGTCGTGATCCACTGCAATCAGGACGACGGCGACGACGAGGAATGCAACGGCGGCGACCCGATGCTCTCGCCAAGCCAGCGCAACTGGGGCTACGAGACGCCAGACGGCTCAT
>CAYYSM010000458.1:0-1902 GCA_964474225.1 uncultured Hyphomicrobiaceae bacterium | reverse complement strand
CCGCACGCGCCGATCGAAGCCATCGCCAGCCCGCCGCGCAGCCAGCCCAGCACGGAATAGGCAAAATCCGATAATCGTTTGGCAATGCCCGCGCCGTTGATCAGGTCGCCGGTGAGGATGAACAGCGGCAACGCCAGCAGGCCGAAGAAGCTGAGGCCGTTGTAGAGCGTCACGCCCAGATTGGCGAGCGTGAAGTCGATTGCCAGGCTGACGCCGATCACCCAGAAGCCGATCACGAGGAAAATCGGCACGCCCAGGAGAAACAGCCCCATTACGGCAAGGGAAATCAGCAGGATCAGGGTTCCCTCGTCCATCGTCTCCCCCTCAGTCGGCCATGATGCTGGTTGGCAGGTTGAACGGTTCGCGCCGGCGGTAAGCACGAATATCGCGCCAGGTGTTCTGCAGCACGCGCACGATCAGCAGCGCGAAACACACCGGGGTCGCAAGGTAGAACCACCACTGCATGGTGTCGTTGGTACCGGGGACGATCTGGAAATTCTGGCGGCTGAGCTGGACCTGTTCGGCGGTGTAATAGATCACGATAACCGAAAATATGATCCACAGCGCCGCGTCGAGCAGCAGGCACATGAACTGGCCCGTGTAACTCATGCGCGAGCGGAACTCCTCGAAGCGCAGATGCGTGCGCAGCTTGACGTTGTACGCGCAGCCCGCCCAGACGACCCAGAGGAACAGGTAGATCGGGATGGTGCTGCTCCACGGCGCCTGCTGGCCAAACACGAAACGCCGAATGACCTCGACAAAGATGATGCCCGCCATCACCACGTAACTCACGAGAATGATGGTCTTTTCGGCGTTGTTATCGAGCCATCTCAATACGAACATGAGCACTGTCCCCCGTCACGCAGGCGCAGACCGGCCACGCGTCCGTCATGCCGGCGCGCAGGTCTCTCATGGATTGAAACGCATTACGGGAGACGCGCGCTGGGCGCGTCCCCCGGCCTTGGGAGGTTAGGCAGATTTCCACCAGCGACGCGGCTCGACGTTTTCGGCCAGCATGTCCTTGGGGATTTCGCGGGCGATGTCGTAGATGAACTGGTAGGTGTCCATCCCGCCGGCCCAGCCGTTGAGCCGTTCGCGCCACTGTTCCCAGGCCGCGGGCTGGAACTCTGGCGAGCACATCTCCTCGGCCTCGCGCCGCGCTTCCTCGGAGAGATTGGCGATCCGCACGTTGTTCTGAGCGAAAATCGTGTTCGGCAGTTGCGGCTCCGAGAACCCCACGGTGTTGACCAGCGCGGCCTCGTTGGCGGCCTGGACATGGACCTGCGTGAGGTAAGCCGATTCCATCACCGCGTCCTGCAGATCGCCGGGCAGTTCGTCGAACTTTGACGCGCTCACCGCCGTGTGCTCGGTGCCGCAGAAGAAGCCGAGGTTCACGCACTGCGAGACCACCGGCGACATGTTGGCGTAAGCCACGGCCGAAGCCCAGGTCTCCGCGCCGTCGATCAGCCCCTGCTTGAGACCATCGAGCGTCTCTTCCCACGCGATCGGCGTCGGGTTCAGGCCCATCAGGTCCATGGCAATGCGGCCAAGCTGCGTGCCGGTGACGCGGTTCTTGGTGCCCGCGAGGTCGCCCACTCTCTCGACCAGCGGCTTGTCCTGCCACTTCAGGCCGAGCTGAATGCCGCGCAACTCCGCATGACTGAACAGGAAGTGGATATTGTGACGCGAGCGTAGCGGTTCGCGCAGCACCTTCTCGCTGCCCGGATGATACAGGAAGTAGTACTGCGACGCCCGGCTCGGGAACATGTAGGCGTAGTCAAGGACGTTCAGATAAGGCGCGCCGCCAGCGGAGTTCTGCGTGGACGCGGCGTACATGTCGACGATGCCCTGCTGGGTCTTTTTCACGCAGTCGAGCTGGCCGCAGATCTGGTTGTTGCCGAT
>CAYYSM010000457.1:0-1911 GCA_964474225.1 uncultured Hyphomicrobiaceae bacterium | reverse complement strand
CGTCGGCGCCACCAGCTCTTCGGGCGGGCGCGCGTGAACTTCGTCGTTCAGCGCCTGCCGGTGGGGATGATCCGACGGGAACTGCTTGCCATTTAAGATTTGTCGCTGCTGCATGGTCCGCTTTGTAAAATAAAGAAGCCCGCGCTACTAGATCGTTTATGTCGCTGCCCATGGATTTGCGTGAGTGAAGGTTGGCGCGCCTAGTGCACGCCGTTCTCGCGCGCGGTCTCTTCGATAATCTCTGCGATCTGCTCCGGCGCTTCCTCATGGGCCAGATGGCCCAGCCCGCGCAGATAGACGACCTTGGCGTTCGGCAGTTTGTCGCGCGCGCGCATCGAATTCGATGGCGGGATCGCGTGATCTTCCTCCGTCGCGATCAGGACCACCGGCGTTTCGATCTCGCCCATCGCGTCCTGCAGCGGCTTCAGATCCCAGTTGGCCATCATCCCCAGTGCGCCGAGCACATGCCCCGTCTGGCGGAATAGCCGCTTGTAAAGCGCAAGGCCGCGTTCGTCGATCTTCGAGCCCGTGTTCTCGATCAGCCGCTCGACACGCTGCGGACTGTCGGCCTGCGCGGTGAAGATGCGCGGGGTGAACGGGTTGAGCAGCATGAGCCGCGCAACCGGCGGGAACACATGCCGCGCGACGCCGGAAAACGGGAACAGCGCGCCATTGAGCGTGACCACCGCCTTCGGGCTGATGCACTTCTCCTCGACCATGCGCAGCGCGATGGCCGCGCCTGCTGAATGACCGACGACGAGGGCCGGTTCCACATCCAGCGCCTCCACCAGCTTGCAGACAAGTCCGGTCATCTTCGTTAGCGAAAGATCGCGCGAATAGGGGCGCTCGGTGAAGGCGTGGCCGGGCAGGTCCGGCGCGATAACCGTAAAACGCTCGGCGAGCCGCGGGGCGAGATCGCGCCAGGAATGCGTGGATGCGCCGGTGCCGTGGATTAACAGGAGCACCGGACCGTGTCCCATGCGCTGCACATGCCAGGTCAGCCCGCCCGCCTCGACGAAGCCGCTGTGTTGCCGGTTCGGCCAGTCGGCGCCGTCCGTTTCCCAGTCCAGCCCCTCACTCATCACGCCCGCCCCGTCTCATCCGCCGTCTCACGCGTTAAGCCGCCAGACGCTGAAGTTGAGCGCGCTCGCGAGGCTGACCCAGATCAGGTAGGGCACGAACAGCACTGAAGCGACGGGCGCGATCGGCCAGGCCGCGATGATGAAGCCGAGGATGCACAGCCACATGCTCATGACGTCGGCAAGGGCGGTGAGCATGTCGCGCCGGCCGAAGAACAGCCACGACCACGCTGCGTTCAGCACAAGCTGCGCCACCCAGAGCACCATCGCGGGCGAGGTCGGATCAACCATCCAGACGAGGTATCCCGCCACCGCGATCATGAAATAGAGCACGGACCACGCGACCGGAAACGCCCAATCCGGCGGCGTCCAGCTCGGCTTGCGCAGGTTGCGGTACCATTCGCCCGGCTTGAAGATCGCGCCCGATGAGGCGGCGACCAGGACGATCAGGAAGAAGGCGGCAAAGGTCAGGTAAGACACACGCGCTCCGATTCGGTTGGGCCGCGCGGTCTCTTGTCAGGCCGAGACGGCGCGAACAGCTTGCGACACCGATGCCGCGTTGGCGAAGGGCAGCGGGACATAGCGCGCCCCCAAGGCGGCCGCAAGCTGCTGCGCCGGCTTCTGCGCGCGCGGCGAGGTGTCGATGACGATACTCAGCAGCCCGTCGGCGCGGATCATCCGAGCGAGAGACTGTGCATCGTCCTGCGCGCGCTGGCGCCCGCCACTGCCATCCAGTCCGACATTCGCGCGACCATCGGTCAGCAGCACCAGGATCGGCGTCTGCCCCTTGCGCTTGGCGCTCCCCGCCAGTTTTAGCCCCTCGCTCAAGCCC
>CAYYSM010000456.1:0-1917 GCA_964474225.1 uncultured Hyphomicrobiaceae bacterium | reverse complement strand
GGAAACGGCGTTCGGCGTTCCAGTCGGTCTGGCCATGGCGCACGAAATAGATGGTGACGCCGTCCCAGCCCATCCGGCGTCAGCCGCTACCGCTTGCAGGCAAGGCTGAACTGCGCGCGCTGCACTGTCTGGTCGGTGTCCAGCAGGATCAGCTCGCAGGTCACGCCCTGATGGATGATCTGCTTGCCGTCCTTCACGCGCATGCTGATGCGCTTGCCATTCACGCTGAGGCCCGCTGATTTCGAGCCGACCGTCTCCAGGCCAAAGCGCAGATCGACCTGATCGAAGCCGCGCGCGGCCTCGCGCTCAAGCTGGAAGCGGTCATAAAGAAGTACCGAGTCATCGCCCGGCTCCGGCGCCGCGGCCGCTGCCGCCGTGCGCTGCTCGCCGCCCTCGGCCGGCGCGGCCGCCGCCTGGCCCGGCTGCGCTGCCGCGAGCTGTTCCTTCAGCGAAGCGACCTCTTCCCGCGCGGCCGCCAATTCCTGCTTCGCGGCGTCCAGCTCATCCGCCATCTTCGCCAGCCGCGCCTGGCTCTCGGCAAGCGCGTCGGCCCGCTCCTCACTGCTGCTCCGGCGCTCCGCCAGCGCGTCCTTCAGCTCCGCGATCTCGCGGTTGAGCCCCTTGATCTCCTCAAGCGCCGCCGTGGAAGCTTCTGACGGTTCGGAGCTTGTTCCGGCTTGGTTCGGCCCCAGCCCTGCCGTGTACCCGACGTAGTACGCCACGCCCCCCAGCGCCACCAACGCCACGACCGCCGTGACGGCGATATACGTAATGATCTTCATCGGATCCATGATGGATCGTCCCCTTCCCTCTTACACAACGGAGATGTCCGGCGCGTCTTCGGCCTTCATCCCGACAACGTGATACCCACAATCGACATGATGAACTTCGCCCGTCACACTGCGTCCCCAATCCGACAAAAGATAGACAGCCGAATAGCCGACATCCTCGATGGTCACGGTCCGGCGCAGCGGCGCGTTGTATTCATTCCATTTGAGGATGTAACGGAAGTCGCCAATGCCTGACGCCGCCAGCGTCTTGATCGGCCCGGCTGAAATCGCATTGACGCGGATGCCCCCCTTGCCGAGATCGGCCGCCAGATACTTCACGCTCGCCTCCAGCGCCGCCTTGGCGACCCCCATGACGTTGTAATGCGGCATAACCTTCTCGGCCCCGTAATAGGTCAGCGTCAGGATCGAGCCACCGTCCGCCATCAGCTTTTCCGCGCGCTGGGCCACAGCGGTGAGCGAATAGCAGGAGACAAGCAGGGTTTGTTTAAAATTTTCTTCCGAGGTGTCGACGTAGCGGCCGTCCAGTTCCGACTTGTCGGAGAAGGCGATGGCATGGACGACGAAATCCAGTTTGCCCCACTGCTCGGAAAGGGTCGCGAAGACCGCATCCAGCGAGGCCGCGTCCGTCACGTCGCAGGGCATGACGAGCTTGGCGCCGACGTCCTCGGCCAGCGGGCGCACGCGCTTTTCCATCGCATCGCCCTGGTAGGTCAGGGCCAATTCCGCGCCCGCTTCCGCGCACGCTTTCGTGATGCCCCAGGCGATCGAGCGGTTGTTCGCCACGCCCATGACAAGCCCGCGTTTGCCCGCCATCAACTGTTGTCCGTCGGCCACCGTCGTCCTCTTTCTTTCGCGGATTAAAAGTCGGGCTGCATCCTACACGAAAGGCCATGCGCGTCCAGCCCGCGTGACACCTGATTCGCGGCCCTTCAAGCCCGCCCGGCGGACCCCGCCCATCGCCGCATTGACATTTCTGGCAATCGGCGGAACGGTCGCGTCCAAACTGCGGAGACAACGACAAGATCAGGCGCAAGCACCATGAGCCAGGACGGCACGACCGAAGACGCGGACCTGCCCGGCGACCGCGACCCGGCGCACAAGGACGACCCTTTCGCGCTGTTCGACG
>CAYYSM010000455.1:0-1926 GCA_964474225.1 uncultured Hyphomicrobiaceae bacterium | reverse complement strand
GGGACGCCAGAGGGTTTGCGGCACCAGGAGATGGCGTTTTCTCGCGCCCGACGGTGGGAGGGAAGCGCTCGGAATTGAACGCCGTGGTCATTGCGAGGCCCGGAGGGCCGAAGCAATCTCGCGTTGGAGCCGGAAGCTGGATTGCGTCGCTTCGCTCGCAATGACCCGCCTTGGAGCGGCTTGCGCGGGTTAATCGGCCGGGGCGCACCAGAAGGTGTACATGGCGTCAAACGTCCGCGGGTTCTCGCGCTCGAACGCCGCCCAATCCTCCAGCCGGCCGGGCCACGGGCTGTCCGGGAAGGTCTCCAGAAACTTCCGCACGACCAGCCCCGGCAGGGCGAAGCCAGCGAATTTCAGCTTCTGCGCGTCGAGAAACGCGGCGATCTCGTCCAGCGTGAAGCTGACTTCCTGAGGATGCAGGACGAGATCGCGGAAATCGTTAAGCGTGAAAAAATCCGCTGAGTCGAACAGCGTTTCGTCGGAGCGGTCCTCGATCAGCGCCGCGCGGAATGCGCGCGCCTCGGCATCTGTGCAGCTGGGTCCCGGATAGGCCGGATGCGCGCGCAGGGGCCCGAGATTGGCGCGCGCGACCTTGCTGTAAAGCCCCACCAGCATCAGCCCGCCGGGGGCAAGCCGGTCGAGCAGCGCGCGCCAGCCGTCGAACGGATCGGCCATGTGGTGCAGGACACCGACCGCCTCGATGATATGATAGGGGCCGTTCTCGCCGAGGTTCAGGATGTCGGCCTGCGCGAAGGTGACGTTGTCGGCCCCGAGCCGCTGCGCCATCCATTTGCCGTAGGCGAGGCTGGACCGGCTCAGGTCGATGGCGGTGACGCTGGCGGCCGGGCCATAGCTCGTGGCCGAGGCGATGGCGTGCTCCCCCGTGCCCGCCCCGGCGATCAGCACGTCGAAATTTGCGTCCATAAAGCCGAGCCGCGCATCCGGGAAAAAACGCGAAAGCATACGCCTCGCCCGGCCGCGCGCGGGGATGTGCAGGCTTGTCCAGCGCGGGTAGGGGCTGGTCTGGTACTGGGCGGCGACCTTCTGCGAGACGGGGTCGTCGATCGCGCCGAGCGTAGGGATCGTCTCGACGATCTGCGCGCGCTGGCTTTCGGCCTCCAGCAGCGGCTTGAGCATCTCGCCGAGCGCCTTCGGGCGAATTTTCTGGCAGTCGGCGGGCGTCAGGTGCGGCGCGGCGACATGGCGTACCGGCGCATAGAGCAGATGAAGCAGGAGGACGCGCCCCGCATCGGCATTGCTGTCCTTCACCGCCGGCCAGTCGATCTCCAGCGCGGCCAACCGCTCGTCTTCCTCCGGCGTCGTCGGGAAAACATGATCGTTAAGCTGGCACTGCTGCGCGAGCGCCACCGCAAAGGCGAACAGGTCGCGGTCGATGAACCGCTCGCCCGGCACCTCCAGCAGCAGGGCGCGGCGCAGCCCAGTCAGCAGCCACTCGACGTCGATGGATTTGTTGACCCCGTTCGCCAGCGCGCGGTGCAGCAGCGGCTCGGCCAGCACATCGGCCGTGCGCTTGACCACCAGCGCGCCCGGATCGGTTTGCGCCACGAGGCCGCGCGCGTCCCGGAGATAGGCGATGGCGACTTCGGACAGCCGCTGGCGATCGACATTCGGCGCGGCAAGTGCGGCTTTCAGCCCCACGGGGTCCAGATCGCCGTAATCATCCAGCCGGAAGATGCGCACGATCCGCGACAGGCTGCGTGTGGCCGTCTCGTCGTCAGGCTTCAGTCTGACCGCGCGCGTGAGATTCGCGATTGCCGCGTCGATCTCGCCAATGCGCTCCTGCGTGCGCGCGAGCCTGACCAGCGGCGCGGCGTTACGCGGCTCGGTCCGGTGCGCCTTCTCGAAGAATTGCCGCGCGCGCAGAAGCCGGCCCGCCTCGAACTCGCGCGTGCCGAGCGCCATCCA
>CAYYSM010000454.1:0-1951 GCA_964474225.1 uncultured Hyphomicrobiaceae bacterium | reverse complement strand
GCGTCTGTCCGCTGCTCGACGAGATCGCGCTGAAAGCCGGCATCCCGCCGCTGTTCTTTGCGCGCCTGATCTGGCAGGAGAGCCGCTTCCGTCCCAACGCTGTCAGCCCCAAGGGCGCGCAGGGCATCGCGCAGTTCATGCCCGGTACGGCGCGGCTGCGCGGCCTTGCCGACCCCTTCGAGCCGAAGTCCGCGCTGGTCGCTTCTGCCGCGTTTCTCGCCGATTTGCGCGCAGAATTCGGCAATCTCGGCCTCGCGGCGGCGGCCTACAATGCCGGGCCGCAGCGCGTGCGCGACTGGCTTTCAGGGCAAATCACCCTGCTGCCCGCCGAAACCCGCCAGTACGTTGCGATCATCACAGGCCGGCTGCCGCAGGACTGGCGCAAAGGGCGCGACGACACCGGACCGGCGCGCAAGCCGGTCACGCCGGACGAGAGCGCCTGCGCCCGGCTGGTCCAGGTGTTGCAGCGCGGCGCGCCCGATCTCGAAACCGCGCCGCCCGCGCCGTGGGGCGTGCAGGTGGCCGGTAATTTCTCCAGAGCCAAGGCGGTCGCCCAGTTCCGCCGCGTGCAGCGCCGCTTCGCCAGCATCATCGGCGACCGCAAGCCCATTCTCCGGCGTGAGCGCAACCGCAGCCTTGGCAGCCGCGCCATCTATCAGGCCCGCCTGGGCGCGCAGACGCGGCAGGAGGCCAGCAAGCTCTGCGACCAGCTCCGCGCCGCAGGCGGCGTCTGCATCGTGCTGCGCAATTAACTCGTCGGCCATGCCGGCGCAGCATTGCTCACCAAGGCGGCCCGTCCGGCGAGAAAGGGAGGACCAGGGTGCGTGATGGCTTACGAGGGCAAGGCGGAGCGCATGACTTCGTCCAGCGGCGTGTCCACGAAACCCGGCAGCAGGGCATTGAGGCGTCTTTCGCACAGGGCATGGTCCGTCTCCCAAAGATACCGCATTTCGCTCAGTTCACGCGCCAGCTCCCAAAAGGGACTGGCCATCGTGAACAGCCACCAGGGGAACCGCTTGAACGTCAGGCTGCGCCCGGTGATGCGCTCCAGCTCGGACCTGATCGCCTGCGCCGAGAGGGTGTGCCCGGGAAAAGGAATATCCTCGAACCGCGAAAGCGCATGGCGCTTTTCGGCCAGAGCGACCGCGGCGCGGCCCCAATCCGGCAGGTAACACATGGCCTGACGGGTCTCCGCTGGCCCGGGAAGGGTTATCCTGCCGCGCGCAATGTCACGCAGATAGATCGCCGACATGATGCAGCCGCGGCGTTCCGGGTCGATGAAATTGCCCGCCCGCAGCACGATCGTCTGCACGCCGCTGTCCGCATAGGCGCGCTCCATGTCCAGCCGGATCCTGCCCTTGCGGCTGACAGGGTTCGGCGGCGTGTGTTCCGACCATGTGCCGCCCTTGTACCCGAAGTGATACACGTTGCCGGGCAGGATGACCGCCGCGCCGCTTTGCCTTGCCGCGTCGATGACCTGCGCGGTGATCCTCGGGATCGTCTCTTGCCAGTTGTGGTAGTTCGGCGGGTTCAGGCCGTTGACGATGACATCGCACCCTTGGGCAGCGAACGTCATATCGTCTTGGTGGCGATCGAATTGGCGAACCTGCCATCCCGCCGCCTCGAAGGCTCTGGCGCTATGGCGGCCAATCTTGCCCGTACCGCCCAGGATCAGGACCGTGTCTGTCATTTCATCCTCCTTTATGTGAACGGCGGCAGGATCGGCCATGCGAAAATGAAAATGAATTGACTAAAGATGAAGGTGAGGTATTCATGTATGAATGGTAATCGGGAACACGTCCCTGGATTGGACCTATGTCCGGGCCTTCCTCGCTGTCGCCGAGACGGGGTCGCTCAGTGCCGCGGCGCGCACCCTCGGCCAGAGCCAGCCAACGCTGGGGCGGCACATCAAGGCTGCGGAGGCGGCACTCGGGGCCACGCTTTTCGTGCG
>CAYYSM010000453.1:0-1973 GCA_964474225.1 uncultured Hyphomicrobiaceae bacterium | reverse complement strand
GTACACAAACACGTCCCGCCGGCTGCGAATCCGGTCGCGCAGCGGGATGTCCGGTCCGAATTGGCCATCGGCGAAGCTGCGCCCGGTGGGGCCGAGTGTGTCGGTCTGGCGCAGGCCGACTGAGCCGAAGCCTGCGGTCAGCGCGCCGGTGGCCTGTTTCAGCGCGGCCAGCCCGGCGCAATGGTCCAGATGCGTGTGGGTGATCAGGATATGCGAAACGCGCTCGCCCTCCCGCGCAAGCTCGTCGAGCAGCGCCCGGAGATGGTCGGGGCTTTCCGGGCCGGGGTCGATCACCGCCACGCTGCCGCGGCCGATGATGTAGGTGTTGGTGCCGTGATCCGTCATCGGGCCGGGGTTCGGGGCGACCAGCCGGCGCACGCCCGGCGCGACCTCGCTTGCCACGCCGTATTCGAAGCGCATCTCCTTCTGGAACGGGATCTGCTCGCTCATGCGGGTGTCCTGTCAAGCAGCGCGTTCGGGCCGGATCAGGCTGCCGCCGGTCAGTGGCTGCGGCGCGCCGGTCGTGCCGGGGAAGGTGATGGGCAGGCCCTGTAGACTGCGCACAGCGAGGAAGGCGAAGGCCTGCGCCTCGATGAAGTCGCCGCGCCAGCCCAAGCTGTCCGCCCTCGTGACGTCGCCGGGGAGGGCCTCATCGAGCGCGCGCATCAGCGCGGCGTTGCGCGCGCCGCCGCCGGCAAGGATCCAGCTTTTCGGCGCTTCGGGCATGTGGTCCAGCGCGCGGGCGAGACAGCGCGCCGTGAAGGCCGTCAGGATCGCCGCGCCGTCCTCCACGCTCAGACCGTCCAGCGCGTCGCCCGCCACCAGGTCCAGCCGGTCGAGCGATTTCGGCGGGTCCTTCGCGATGTAGTCGCTCAGGCCGGCTTCCAGCGCGGCGAGCGCCTCCCCGTTGATCGTACCGTTTGCCGCGAGCGCGCCGTCGCGGTCCATCGGCTCGCCGGTGCGGCGGCGCACCCAGTCGTCCAGCAGCGCGTTGCCCGGCCCGGTGTCGAAAGCCATCAGCGCATTGCCTTCGCCGATCCAGGTGACGTTCGCCACCCCGCCGACATTTATTACCGCTACTGGCAGATCAAAGCGGCCCGCACGCGCCAGCGCCTGATGAAACACCGGCACCAGCGGCGCGCCCTGACCGCCCGCAGCGACATCCGCGCCGCGCAGATCATGCACCACGGGCAGGCCGCAGCGCCGCGCCAGCGCATCCGCGTCGAGAAGTTGCACCGTCAGCCGGTCCTGCGGCCGGTGCAGCACTGTCTGGCCATGCACGCCGACGACCGCGACCGGCTCGCTCTCCCGCCCGGCGAGAAAATCACGAATGGTGTCCGCATAGGCGTCGGTCATCATCGCCTCGGCCTCGGCCAGCCGCCCGGGCCGCGCGTGGCGATCGGTGAGCGCCTGCGCATCCGTCAGCGCGCCGCGCAACAGGGCGCGCTCTTCCGCCGTGAATGGACGCTCGCCGACCGGCCCGAACCGCTGCACCGCATGACCATCCGTCTCGATCAGCGCGATATCCACACCATCGAGCGAGGTGCCGCTCATCAGCCCCAGCGCGGTCACAGGTTCAGCATATTTGTTGGCGTGCATTTCGGGCTTGGACCTGTTAAATCTGTGGGCGATCCCGAACAACAGGACCGTTGCTTGTCAGCCGATGCGCATGATTTGCGCTTGGCTTTCGCTGTTTCGGGGCGCGTGCCCCGCAAGAACCGGACGCGAGATCATGAGCGAGACGAAAACCGCACGCCAAGCCGAGCCAGCATCGCCCGCGCGCGCCTACAAGTCGGACTTTCTCAATATCCTGCGCGAGCGCGGCTTCATCAACCAGTGCACCGACGAGGCTGGCCTTGACGATCTGTTGGCCTCCGAGCGCGTCACAGGTTATATCGGCTTCGACCTGACAGCGCAAAGCCTGCATGTGGGCAGCCTGATCGGCATCATGACGCTGCGCTGGCTACAGAAAT
>CAYYSM010000452.1:0-1977 GCA_964474225.1 uncultured Hyphomicrobiaceae bacterium | reverse complement strand
CTCATCTTTCGCTGATATTTAAATTGCAAAGATGATTTTCATATTCCATAATTAGTGCCGTCCCGGTCATTGTGTTGATTGGTAGACTTGGCCTGAGAAAAATTCAGCTCGTAGACAGACTCAGGGATATTGAGCAGGTCGAGCAACTGACGCTGCAAAGGAGTGAGAGCTTCCACCAAATGTCCGACGATTTCCGTTTCGGTTTCCTCAATCAACAAATGGAAATGATCGAATTGGGCCAAAATGCGTTCACCTGTGGGAAGCGCTGTCTTGATTTTGGGATTTCCAGGCACCAATCCGGACACGCTCTCCTCCTGCTCAGCCAATGCGCGCCGGGCGACGAACTCCAGCAAGGTCAAGGCCTGCAAGGCTATCATCAAGAGCAACATCAACCCTCGAATGTGTGCTTCAATGCGCAGGAAGATGGGCAGCGCTGGCAAGCTGCCATTCTTGAAGCGATGATACCCTCGCTCTGCCGTCCACTGGTCGCGATAATAAGCAACTGCTTGCTCCTGCGACATAATGTCGACTGGCACGTTGCTAACGTAGGTGCGCCAGCCAGCCAACCGCATTTTCTCTCTAATAGCCGGGAGGTTGTATGCCACTTGCAGTTGAAGTTTGCGCTGCTCAACCAGCTGATAAGGCGCGTCTGCAGTTGGGCGACCCGATCGCAGGTAACGTCTCTTGTGGGTGATGCTCTCATTGGTCGTCACCGTGAGCAATCCTTCGACCCGGAATTTCTCGAGCACTTGCTCCGCTCGGCCTTGGAACTCGGTGACGGTCTCGTCCGGCTTGGCGCGCATATGATTCAGTTTGTCTACGGCCTTGTTCAGCCGAGAACGCAATGCTTCTCGTTGGCGTCGGGCGTGATCCGTGCTCTTCAGAACCAGCCAACGTTCGCTCCAGATATGCTGGATGCCGTCTGCCAACTCGCAGCTCATCTGACGTTCGACTTCGAAGCCCCGGCCTATGCAGCGAGGATTGCCATCTGCGTCAGTGACATCTTGCAGATAGACCCGCTGGGGAGGTGTTGGGGGATGCAACACTTGCGCGCGCAGCCACTCGGGCACTTTTCCTGTCATCTGCAAGGGGAACAAGTAACTTCCACCCTCGTAATCAATTGTCGCCCGCGTTTCCAGCGCGCTCGCCTTGCTGTCGGCTACATACAGGAAGTTTTTGTTTCCTATTGTGTGTGCCATCTCCCGCCACGCGGGAACATACAGCGGATCATCAGCGCAGTTGCCTGGAATGGTATTGGTCAGCAAAGGGATACCAGCCGGATCCAGCGTACCCAGTGCTTGCTTGAACTGCGGCAGGTCGGGCCGTTGATCCTTGCTATGACCGTGTTGAAACAAGCTATCGCCCTGCTCTTCGTCCGGAGTGTGGTAGACACTGAACGTCGTCGTGTCGTAGCGAGCCACATCGGTCGGCAAAGCGTAGGCTTGGATCAGGTGCTGCCCTTGCATTTGCTGATAGCGCAAACCTTGCACTTCATCAGCGCCCAAGACACTCACCAAAGCCCCCAATCGATCATCGGTCATTTCTTTTTCTCGAATGGGCCAACCAGTGACCTGTTCCAACGTGGTACGGTGCTTGATGCACCAATCCTCTGCATACGACAAACGATGGTTTTGGGTATAGAGGATGTAAGCCAGAAACAAAACTGTCAGTTGACCATAAGTCACTCCCTGCCTGTTTTCGTGCGGCTGCCAAATGGCGTCAATGATCTTGTCTACTTGCATTTGCAACAACCAGTACAAGATCAAGGGCAAGTTATCCACGCGTTCAATGCGCTCTCCGAGCATCAGATCCTCCTTCTTGTGTGGGTATCCACAGGATTTGTTACACAATGGAGCTTACATCAAAACTTGGCTATTGCCAAGAGCGCGAGATGGCATATGGAATGTTAAAGAACACGCTCACTAATTATGGAAAAACGTAATTATTTATGCAAAGAAAATATCAGCGAAACGAGAG
>CAYYSM010000451.1:0-1982 GCA_964474225.1 uncultured Hyphomicrobiaceae bacterium | reverse complement strand
TCGCGCTTCTCGCTCGATGGCAAGCCGCTGCACCACTACATGGGCACCTCGACCTTCTCGAATTACACGGTCTTGCCCGAGATCGCGGTTGCGAAAATCCGCGAGGACGCGCAGTTCGACAAGGTCTGCTATGTCGGCTGCGGCGTGACGACCGGCATCGGTGCGGTCATCAACACCGCGAAGGTGGAGCCGGGCGCGAACTGCATCGTCTTCGGTCTCGGCGGCATCGGCCTGAACGTCATTCAGGGCCTGCGGCTTGTCGGCGCGAACATGATCGTCGGCGTGGACGTCAACCCGGCCAAGAAGGAATGGGGCGAGCGCTTCGGCATGACCCATTTCGTCAACCCGAAAGAGGTGGAAGGCGATCTGGTGCCCTACCTCGTCAACCTGACCGGAGGCGGCGGCGACTATACCTTTGACTGCACCGGCAATGTGGATGTCATGCGCGCCGCGCTGGAAGCCGCGCACAAGGGCTGGGGCGAGAGCATCATCATCGGCGTGGCCCCGGCCGGCGCGGAGATTTCCACGCGCCCGTTCCAGCTTGTCACCGGCCGCGTCTGGAAGGGCACGGCCTTTGGCGGCGCGCGCGGGCGCACGGATGTGCCGCGGATCGTCGACTGGTACATGGATGGCAAGGTCGAGATCGACCCGATGATCACCCAGACCATG
This sequence comes from uncultured Hyphomicrobiaceae bacterium, assembly GCA_964474225.1. Lineage (GTDB taxonomy): Bacteria > Pseudomonadota > Alphaproteobacteria > Rhizobiales > Rhodomicrobiaceae > Dichotomicrobium. The sequence continues at coordinate 1,313 of CAYYSM010000451.1, read as the reverse complement.
CCGCTGGATGACATCAACAAGGGCTTTGACATGATGCATCACGGCGAGGGCATCCGCAGCGTCGTCACTTTCTAAAGGGCATGGGCAAAAGGGAGCGTCATGGAGACCATCGGCGAACACCGAAGCTTTGCCGGCACGCAATACGTCTGCCAGCACCAGTCGCAGAGCACCGGCACGCCGATGACCTTCGCGGCCTATGTGCCCGACAGCGCGAAGGACGCGCCCGCGCCTGTGCTGTTCTACCTCTCCGGGTTGACCTGTACGCACGCCAATGTGATGGAAAAGGGCGAATACCGCCGCGCGGCCAGCGAGCACGGGGTTATCGTGATCTGCCCGGACACCAGCCCGCGCGGCGAAGACGTGGCGGATGACGATGCCTCTGATCTCGGCCAGGGCGCGGGCTTCTATGTCGATGCGACCGAAGCTCCGTGGTCCCAGCACTTCCGCATGTGGCGCTATATCACCGAGGAGCTTCCCGCTCTCGTGGGTGCGTCCTTCCCGGCGGATATGAACCGCGCGGGCATTTTCGGCCATTCGATGGGCGGGCATGGCGCGCTCGTCGCGGCTTTGCGCCTGCCCGAAACCTTCCGCACCGTCTCGGCCTTCGCGCCGATCGTCGCGCCCGCGCGCGTGCCATGGGGCGAAAAGGCGTTTTCCACGTATCTGGGCATGGATCAGGACGCGTGGCGCAAATACGACGCCGTCGCGCTGATCGAGGACGGGGCGAAGGCCAGCGAAATCCTCGTGGACCAGGGCGAAGCGGATGTCTTCCTCGCCGAGCAGCTTCGCCCGGAACTGCTGGAAGAGGCCTGTGCGGCGGCGTCAATCCCGCTCACACTGCGCCGCCACGACGGTTTCGATCATTCCTATTACTTCATCTCAACCTTTATGGCCGATCATATTGGCTGGCATGCCGAGCGCCTCGTCTGATCGCCCTTCAAGTCCCCTGCTTGCGCGCCTCCCCCGGGTCGGCTACAGGTGAGGATTAACGGTGATGTCGGCGGGCCAAACCGCCGATTGGGGATTGACTCAACCCGGCGAGATGCAATGGACAAGATTCGCGTGACCGGCGGCGTCCCGCTCAATGGCGCTATTCACATCAGCGGCGCGAAAAACGCCACGCTGCCGCTCATGATCGCCAGCCTGCTCACTTCCGACACGCTGACGCTCAAGAACGTGCCGAACCTCGCTGATGTGCAGACGCTTGCCCGAATTCTGCGCAATCACGGGGTCGACTCCGCGCTCGACGGCAAGCGCGCGAACGGCGCGCCCAAGCAGGGCGACACGCTGCATCTGACCGCGCGCGACATCGT
>CAYYSM010000450.1:0-1983 GCA_964474225.1 uncultured Hyphomicrobiaceae bacterium | reverse complement strand
CCACTACCAGCGCCTGCTCGACTACATCGTGCCCGATCATGTGCATGTGCTGATCAACGGCAGGATCGCGCGTTCCGGCGACAAGGAGCTGGCGCTGGAGCTGGAGAAGTCCGGCTACGCCGCTTACGGGGAACAGGCCGCGTAAATGGAGCCAGCTATGAACATCGAAACGCCGGTGCGCGTGACAGACGATCATTCGCCGGCCGAGGCAGAACTCCTGCGCTCGTTCGAGCAGGGAATCGAGCAGGAGAGCGACGCGCGGCTGCGCGGGCTGCGTGAACAGGCGATCGCGGCGTTCGCCCGCAGCGGGCTGCCGCACCGGCGCGTGGAGGAGTGGAAATACACCGATCTGCGCGCGCGGATGCGCGAGGCCTTCGCGCCTGCGCCGAAGACCGAGGGCATCAGCGACGCCGAGCTTGAGCGCGCGCTCGGGCATTTCGCTGCGCTCGATGCGCATATGGTGGTGTTCGTCAACGGCTATTACCTGCCGATGCAGGCCGTGGATGCGCCGAACGTTCAGGTGATGAGCATCAATGAGGCGCTGGAAGTTGCACCGGAATGGTTTGACAGCACCTTCGGCGCGGTGAACCCGCAAGAGGGCGAAACGGTTGCCAACCTCGCCACGGCCTTCATGACCGACGGCGCGGTGATCCGCATCACGGCCCCGGCGAACGGCGCGTCGGCCAAGCCGGTCCACGTGGTGAATGTCACCACGGGCGATCAGCCGGGCCGGATTGCGACGCGCAACCTGGTCCGCGTGGAGAAGGGCGCCGAGGCCACGATCGTCGAGCAATATGTCAGCCTGAGCGAGACGCCGTTCCACACCTTCACGATGACCGAACTGATCGCCGATGAGGGCGCGAAAATCGAGCATCTGAAGGTGCAGGACGAGAACACCGCATCAACCCATCTTGCAAGCTGGAACCTGCGGCTGGAAGCCGGGGCGAATTACCGGGCGACGCATGTGAATGTCGGCAGCGAGCTGACGCGCAATCAGGTGTTTCTGCGCTATGCCGGCGAGGGTGCTTCCGCGGCGGTCAACGGCGTGTGCCTGGGCCGCGATGCGCAGCACTTTGACACGACGATGGTGATCGAGCATGCCGTGCCGGAATGCGTGAGCCGCGAGCTTGTGAAATCCGTACTGGATGACAAGGCGCGCTCGGTCTTCCAGGCCAAGGTGCATGTCCACCCCGGCGCGCAGAAGACCGACGGCAAGCAGATGGCAAACGCGCTGCTGCTTTCGGACGAGGCGGAGTTCGACTCCAAGCCGGAGCTGGAAATCTACGCTGATGACGTCGTGTGCGGTCACGGCTCGACATCCGGCCAACTTGACGAGGAGGCGATGTTTTATCTGCTGGCGCGCGGCATTCCGCAGGCGGACGCCCGGGCGCTGCTCATCGCTGCCTTCATCGACGAGGTGTTCGATGACATCGAGCATGAGGCGCTGAAGGAGGCGCTGACGGCCCGCACGGCGGATTGGCTCCGTTTTTCCGTTGATGCGAGCGCATAAGAGTTAGGAAAGCCGACTTGATGGACCAGGCGAACACCCTGCCGACAGACGAGGCGACACCGGAGGCAGCCGGGCCGATCGACCCGAAGGCAATACGCGAGGACTTCCCGATCCTCTCGCGGGAGGTCTACGGCAAGCCGCTGGTGTATCTGGACAACGCCGCCTCCGCGCAGAAGCCCAAGGCGGTGCTGGACACGCTTGAGCGCGTCTACACGCAGGAATACGCCAACGTCCATCGCGGCTTGCATTTCCTCAGCAACACGGCAACCGACGCGTATGAGAATGCGCGCGGTATCGCGGCGAAGTTCCTGAACGCGCCGTCGAGCAACGAGATCATCTTCACCTCGAATGCCACCGCGGCGATCAACCTTGTCGCGCAGTCCTTTGGCGGGATGCGCATCGGCGAGTGCGACGAGATCGTTCTCACCATCATGGAGCACCACTCGAATATCGTGCCGTGGCACTATCACCGC
>CAYYSM010000449.1:0-1999 GCA_964474225.1 uncultured Hyphomicrobiaceae bacterium | reverse complement strand
CGCTCAAGCGCGTCGGGCTGGACTACATCAAGGTCGGCCAGCAGGCGACGACGCTGTCCGGCGGAGAGGCGCAGCGCATCAAGCTGGCGAAGGAGCTATCCAAGCGGGCGACCGGGCGCACGCTCTACATTCTCGACGAGCCGACGACGGGCCTGCATTTCCACGATGTGGCCAAGCTGCTGGAGGTGCTGCATGAGTTGGTCGATCAGGGCAACACGGTCGTAGTGATCGAGCACAACCTGGAGGTCATCAAGACGGCCGACTGGATCCTCGATCTGGGGCCGGAGGGCGGCGACGGCGGCGGGCGCATCGTGGCGCAGGGCACGCCCGAGCAGGTGGCGAAGGTCGGCGAGAGCTATACGGGGCAGTATCTCAAGCAGCTGTTGGAGCGGCGTCCGGCGCGACCGCCGCGCGCGGCGGAGTAGGATGGATTTTGTCGCGAAAGTTCGGAGATTGGCGAAGTCGGGCGCGCTCCGTGCTTCCGACCACGCCTATGGCCGACTGGCGGAGAAAGATATATCCTATCGTCTTTTGGTTGCATCGCTTGATGACGCGGAGATACTGGAACGATATCCCGATTATCGCCACGGACCGTGTTTTCTGGCCCGGCATGTCTTCGATAATGGCCGGATCGCCCATGCCGTTTGGGGACTCCCGGGCGCTTCGGAAACGGTAGCCGTTCTGGTCACCGCCTACTGGCCGGACGTAGATGAATGGGATGACGAGTTCAGGAGACGGCGATGAAAACCGAAACCTCGATCAAACTTGTCCAGCACGGCAACCTCGTCGCGAAAGTTCCGGTTACTCTGATTCACGATGAAACCGGATGGTCGCCCTACATTTCGCACGAGGACATGCTGAAGCTCGACGACGCGCGCGAGGCGCTTAAGCGTGGCGATATCGCCCAAGCAGCGCGTTATGGCGAGGTGTTCGAGCTGACGCCCGTTTCTGCCTGAACAAAGAATGTCTGCGGTCTTGAGTGAGGCAGCGCATTCACAGAACAGCGATCACATTCCGCCACATTTTTTCGCTTAAAGGTAGAAGTGCGCCCGGAGCCGCAACCTCCGGGCCACATCGTCGGCCGGCTGCGTTTGTCAGGTTGCCGCGTTCCTGGCCGGCCGGCACCCGCTAGGCACTTTCTCAAGAGAATCCGGCTCCTGGCCGAAAGTGCCCCATGCGCCGCGAATCGCGGCACGATACAGACAATTAAGCCGCACCGTTGCCGCGCCGGTCAACGGCCCATGAACCATTTGCCCCGCTCGCCCACAGGTTGCGCGGGCTTGTTGGTGCGCCTGCGCTTTGCCGCGCAGCAATTCCTTGCTACACTTTGGGGTCTGGCTGGCCGAGCCTTGCAGCCCGTCCGGGCCCACGACGTCTCGAAGGCCGAACGTATCCGCGGCGCGCCGCCGCCTGCGCCGCCACCCTCCGGGCCAGCCTGAATGCGGCGTTCAGTTAATTGGGTTGCAGGGTTAAACGTATGTTCAAACGCCTTGCCGGGCTGATGGCGGGCGCGTGCCTACTCGGCGCGTCGACCGCCGCAATTGCGCATGATAGCTGGATCGCACGCGGTGAGTACCGCAATCCCGTCACGGGAGAGTGGTGCTGCGGGGAGCATGACTGCTTCCCTGTCGCGGCCGGGAATATCGCCATCAACGAGACGGGCTACGAAATTCGCCATCTCGGCGAGATCGTCCCGTATGAGCGCGTGCTGCCCAGCGAGGACGGCAAATACTGGCGCTGCCACCGGCCTGACGGCACGCGGCGGTGCTTCTTCGCCCCGCGTCCCGGCTCTTAGCCCTGCGGCGGGCCGCGCACGCTGATGTGATCCCGTTTGACTGGCCAGCAATGGCCACGAGCGCATAGTAGTTGGGTATCGCTCTCATACCCATTGATGGAGAAACTCTATGCGCTTCATGCAGATCATCGCGGTTATTTCCGCCCTCGGCTGGGCCGGGGCCGCGCAGGCCGGCGAACAGTATGTCGATGAAACCGGCTTCGC
>CAYYSM010000448.1:0-2019 GCA_964474225.1 uncultured Hyphomicrobiaceae bacterium | reverse complement strand
TTCGCCCTGCTCGGTCAGGGACAGGCCGCGCGCGTGGCGATGGAACAACGGCGCGCCCAGCTCCTGCTCCAGCGCGCTCACCTGGCGGCTGACGGCGGATTGGCTCAAATGCAGGGCCTCTGCGGCGTGGGTGAAACTCCCGGCTTCCGCGGCGGCGTGGAATATCCTCAGCTTATCCCAGTCCATATGGCGATCCAGTCCGGCGGGACCGCCTTCACAGCAAAGCCCCTGTTTGTCCTCGTTATTCGGCGGCCCGCGCGGGCATCTCCATCTCGGCGAGGTCGCGCTCGGCCTCCAGCGCCGCCATGCAGCCCTGGCCGGCGGCCGTCACGGCCTGCCGGTAGATGTCGTCGGTCACATCGCCAGCGGCGTAGACGCCCGGTACGCTGGTGCGCGTGGAGTCAGGCGCGGTGATGATGTAGCCGCCTTCTTTCATGTCGAGTTGGCCTTTGAACAGCGCGGTCGCCGGGTCGTGGCCGATGGCGATGAAAATACCATCCACGGCAATCTCGTGCGTCTGGCCGGTCTTGACGTTGCGCAGCCGCGCGCCGGTCACGCTCGGCGGATTGTCCTGGCCCAGAACCTCTTCCAGCACCGTGTCCCAGATGACCTCGATCTTGGGGTGGTTGAACATCCGGGTTTGCAGGGTCTTGTCCGCGCGCAGTGCATCGCGTCGGTGGATGAGCGTGACCTTGCTGGCGAAGTTGGTGAGGAACAGCGCCTCCTCGACGGCCGTGTTGCCGCCGCCCACGACCATGACCTCCTTGCCGCGATAGAAGAAGCCGTCGCAGGTGGCGCAGGCGGAGACGCCGTAGCCCATGAACTTCTCCTCAGACGGCAGGCCCAGCCAGCGCGCCTGCGCCCCGGTCGAGATGATGAGCGTATCGGCGGTGTAGGTCGCGCCGCTGTCGCCCTTCAGCCAGAATGGCCGACGCGTCACATCCACCTCGATGATGTGGTCGGTGACGATCTCGGTGCCGACATTCTGCGCCTGCGCCTGCATTTGCTCCATGAGCCAAGGGCCCTGGATCGGGTCCGCGAAGCCGGGGTAATTCTCGACATCGGTGGTGATGGTGAGCTGGCCGCCCGGCTGGATGCCCTGGATGAGGACGGGCTTGAGCATTGCGCGCGCGGCATAGATCGCGGCGGTGTAGCCCGCCGGGCCGGAACCGAGGATGATGAGCTTTTCGTGGCGGTCGGACATTGAACAGCCTATGCGTCTGCTTTGGCGCCCGCATTTTGCGGTGCCGAAATGGGATCACTCAAGAGCAGAAATAGGGCGCGGCGGACGGCGGGTCAATGCAACGCGGGGCTTGTCCACCCGGGAGTGGCGTTTCACGCCGGCACGATGCGCGCCTGCGCGCGATCGACGATCTCCTCGGCAATCCGTGCGGCGGAGTGGATCGGTTCGTAGCGCCAGGTCTCCAGCGTGTCGAGCCGCCCGGGCAGGGCGCGCGTCGCGCCGGTGTCTTCCAGCGCGCGGTGAAAGGCGTGGAACTTCGGCCGCCCGCCCTCGGGCATGAAGACATAGACCGGCTGACCGGTCGCGCAGGCTTCGCCGGTCATGTTGACGCTGTCGGCGGTGACGACGAAGGCGTCGGCCCCGGCGAGGAAATGCGGGTAGGGGTTTTCGCCCGTGCCGTCCCAGATGATGCGGGGGGCCTGAGCGGTTGCCGCGCGCACGGCATCGCGCAGGGCCGGGGGCGTGCGCCGCGACGGCGTGATCAGAAAGCTCGCGCCCAAGCCCGCCATCTGGCGCAGCGCGCCCGCGAGCCGGTCGATTGCCGATGGCGTGAAGTCGAACCCGCCGCCACGCCCGCCGAGCAGCACCGCCAGGCGCGGACCGGGCAAGGCGGCGATCTCGGCAGGCATCTCCGCGCGCAGCGCCGCCAGCCGCTCGGGCGCGAAACCGTGCGGGGAGGTGACGGTCGTGATGACATTCTCGCCGCGCCGCGCGTCATGCTCCGGCACCCAGATCAGATCGGCGGCGTCATGCAAACGCGGGTCCATGAACGCAAC
>CAYYSM010000447.1:0-2020 GCA_964474225.1 uncultured Hyphomicrobiaceae bacterium | reverse complement strand
AGACGAAGTGGCCCGTGCGTGCCAGCCGAGGATAGGTTCCCCAGCGGATCAGGCAGTTCCTGGCCTGGCAATCGGGACAGCTAACAGGAACCTCGAAGCTGCGGCCGGGGAAGGGGGCGGCTTCAGCGTATTGCTTCACAGAACCGGGGAAATGGTGTACAATGACCATGCTTTGGGGACACCTCCCTCTTCGTGGTCGGGCTCGGAAAACTCGAGACACGGTGGGAGGTGTCGTCCTTTCTGGTTTGGGTTGACGCTTCCCACGAAAAACGCGCCACCTGCTGGCGGCGCGCTATTATCCCCAGTTCTGCTCCTCCTGTCAAGATCGATTGTGGTTGAGCTCTCTTTTCCCACTTCCCATCACGCATTTAATGTAGCCGCTGACTCTAGCCCAACGGCAGACGCTAGCGGTATTCCCATTTTATTTGGCCGTGATTGCCCCTGTTTTGCTCAAACAATGTGGCCTATAACAGGCTGGGCAGGCATTGATGGAGAGCGCTGGTCTGGACAAGGTGAGCGAGCGCAACCAGTCCAAGGTCGAGCGGGTGCAAGCGCACCTGGTACGGGTGATGGCGGATGGGAAACTGCCCGCCGTGGAGCGTGTGGCTGCGGGGAACACGCTAGCGAAGCTGGGCGATCCGAGGCCTGGGGTGGGATTGCGCGAAGATGGCTTACCCGATATCGTCTGGTGCGAGATACCGGCTGGGCCGTTCCTGATGGGGAGCGCCGATGAGGACAGGATGGCTTCTGGTGACGAAAAGCCACAGCACACGTACGAGATTGAGCAGCCCTACGCCATCAGTCTCTATCCGGTGACCAATGCCCAGTATACGGCTTTCGTGAAAGCCGGAGGTTATCACGAGGAGCGCTATTGGACAGATGGTGCGCGGGCAGAGGTGTGGCGTGAAGGGAGAGTCAAAGCGTGGAGTGACGATGAGCCTCGTGAAGGCCCCTATGACTATGGCGAGCCGTTCAATCTGGCCAATCACCCGGTGGTAGGCGTGACTTGGTATGAGGCAGTGGCCTTCTCCCTGTGGTTGACTGAGCAATTGCGTGGGAAAGGCGAGCTGGGGAGTGACCAGGAGATTATGTTGCCGACGGAACCACAGTGGGAGAAGGCGGCTCGGAGCGACGATGGACGGATCTATCCGTGGGGGGCTGAACCGGATCCAGAGAGAGCGAATTGCACTGACACTGGGATCGGTTCGACCAGCGCGGTGGGCTGTTTCCCCGGCGGAGCCAGTCCATACGGGATCGAGGATCTGAGCGGCAACGTGTGGGAGTGGTGTCGAACCAAATGGGAAGGTGATTACAAGGACTACAAGGGTGACGATGACTTGGAGGGTTCTGCCCGCCGGGTTTTGCGCGGCGGCTCGTTCTTCGATACCGATCGCAATGTCCGCTGCGCTTTTCGCCGCCGCAGGTATCCGCGCTATCCCGACTGGGACGCCGGGTTTCGATTGGTGGCGTCCCCATTTACCTCTGGAATCTGACCTGCCTGGAGCGTAGCGGAAGGCAGGCCCTTTGACCTCTGAATCTCTGAAAGTCTGTACTCTTGGGGGAGGGGGGCTGCCGGAGGCAGCTTGGGGAGGGGGACGCCCCTCCCCAGGATTGAATCCGCGCAAGCGCGGTCGCTGGCCACGAAATTTCGGGCGAGGGGCTACCTCCGTAGCTTGGGGAGGGGGCAACTTGCCTGCAAGGTAGGCCCCCTCCCCAAGACAAATCCGCAACGGCAAGGCCGCCAGCGCTTGTCGCGAGCAACGGATTTTTAGGAGTGAGCGATGGCAAAGAAAGAAAAGATGGTGATCTTTCTCCACACGTTGAACACCAAGACTAAATAGGAGGCGACGACGATGATCTGGGAAACCCTACTGGGAGCTGCCCTGGAGGCGAGCCTGGGCCTATTGGCCGAGGCCGGATTCGGCGACGAGGTGCGCGCCCTGAAAGAACGCTGGACGAAGAAAGACGAGAAGGCCCGCCGAGCGGCCTTTGAGCGGGCGTTGGCGCAAGCCCGGGAAGC
>CAYYSM010000446.1:0-2022 GCA_964474225.1 uncultured Hyphomicrobiaceae bacterium | reverse complement strand
CCTTCACGCTGTTCGAGCGGCTGGAGCAGAAGCTGGAGCAGTATCCCGGCCAGCTCATGCGCGCGAGCGTCGAACTGGCGAAAGACTGGCGCACGGACCGCTATCTGCGCCGGCTCGAAGCGATGATGGTCGTGGCGGACCGGAGCAACACGCTTGTGCTCACAGGCATGGGCGATGTGCTGGAACCGGAGAATCACCTCGTTGGCATCGGCTCGGGCGGCAACTACGCCATGGCCGCGGCCCGCGCGCTCTACGACACGGACATGAGCGCGGAGGAGATCGCGCGGCGCGCCATGCAGATCGCCGCGGATATCTGCGTCTACACCAACGATACGATCACGGTGGAATCGCTCGATGCCGAGTAGGGATGAGCTTGACGCGGCCGTCGCCGCAGGCGTCATCGGGCGCGCGGAGGCGGACCGGCTCGCGGACTTTCTCGCCCGGCGCGAGGCCAGCGCAGCGCGGCCGGAGGACGCCGAGAGCATACGGTTCATCCGCGGCTTTCACGATATCTTCCTGACCATCGGAATCGTCCTGTTGCTCACCGGCGTGGCCTACACGGTCGGGCTGTTCGCGGGAACCTTCGCCTTCGCCGCCGTGGCAGCCGTCGCGCTGGCGCTTGCCTTCTATTTCACGCGGCGTAGGCGGCTGACCCTGCCGAGCATCGCGCTGTCGCTGGGGTTTGGCGTTTCGCTGGGCTATCTGGCCGGCACGTTCGCCCTAGCGCTTCTTGAGACCGCCGCGCCGGAGCTGTTCGCGGGCGTGCCCACCGATCGCGTGAACGGCTATGCCAGCCTGTGCGTTGCCGCGGCGATCGCGCTGGCTTCCTTCGGCTACTACCGTTATTTCCGGCTGCCCTTCACGCTGGGCCAGACCGCCGTGGCCGTTGCCGCGACCGCCTGGTTCCTGCTGCACGTGCTGATGCCTGAGACAGCGACGGCATGGCGCGCGCCGCTGTTCCTGGCGCTCGGACTGGGCACCTTCGCCCTGGCGATGAGCTACGATTTGCGCGATCCGGTCCGGCAGACGCGCCTTGCCGACGTCGCGTTCTGGCTGCATCTCGCCGCTGCCCCGATGATCGTGAACAGCGCGATGGGCTTCGTCTGGACCACCGATCAGGCCGGCCTCACCCTTGGCGATGCCGTCAACACGATTATCTTGATTGCAGCGCTCGCCGTGGTTGCGCTGATCATCGACCGGCGTGCGATCCTCGTCGCCGGGCTGATCTATTTCGGCGTGGCGCTGTCCGTCATCATCAACAGAACGGGCATGGACGAGGCCGCCGTGACGGCGCTGACCGTGCTGGGCCTCGGCGCGGCGCTGCTGCTGCTTGGCGTGGGCTGGCGCCGCACGCGCCATGCCGTCGTATCGCAGCTCGTGCCAGCCGCGCTGGCCCGGCGTCTGCCAACAGCTGAACCGGAGCACGCATGACCAATTTCAGCCCCCGCGAAATCGTCTCCGAACTGGACCGCTACATCATCGGCCAGAAGGACGCCAAGCGCGCCGTCGCCATCGCGCTGCGCAACCGCTGGCGGCGGCAGCAGCTTGAGGAGGATCTGCGCGAGGAGGTCCTGCCCAAGAACATTCTGATGATCGGCCCCACCGGCGTGGGCAAGACCGAAATCTCCCGCCGGCTGGCGAAGCTGGCGAACGCGCCGTTCATCAAGGTCGAGGCGACGAAATTCACCGAGGTCGGGTATGTCGGCCGCGATGTCGAGCAGATCGTCCGCGACCTGGTCGAAGCGGGCCTGGGCCTCGTGCGCGCGGCCAAGCGCAAGGAGGTGCAGTCCTCAGCGCATCTGTCGGCGGAAGAGCGCGTTCTGGACGCGCTTGTCGGCGAGCATGCCTCGCCGGCGACTCGGGAATCGTTCCGCAAGCGGCTCCGCGACGGCGAGATGGACGAAAAGGAAATCGAGATCGAAGTGACCGATACGGGCGGCGGGATGCCCAGCTTCGACGTGCCTGGCATGCCCGGCGCGCAGGTCGGCATGATCAACATCGGCGACATGCTGGGCAAGGCGT
>CAYYSM010000445.1:0-2030 GCA_964474225.1 uncultured Hyphomicrobiaceae bacterium | reverse complement strand
GAAGCTCGACACCATCTCGTAGCGCTTGCCCACGCCGATCACCTGGATCGCCGCGCGCACCGTGTCGGCGGTGGTGTTGGCCGCGCCCGCGATGGTGCCGTCGGCCTGTCCGCCGCGCACCATCATGTTGGCGAAGTAAAGCGGCTGACGCATGGTCGCGCGCGCCGTTTCCGGGTCCATGCCCTTGTGCCGGCGCATCTCGCAGTAGAGCTCGGCGAAATTGTCGAAATCCGGCGATTTGGCCGGCTCGACCACCGCGATATTCAGTCCCTCGCCGCCCGCCGCCGCTACGGCCTCGCGCACCTTCGTCTCGTCGCCAAGCAGCGTGACGCGCGCCAGACCCTCGCGCGCCGCGCGGACCGCGCCCTGCACAATGCGCGGGTCTTCGCCCTCGGCCAAGGCAATGTGCTTGGGGTTGGCGCGCGCACGTTCGAGGAGATCGTCGAAAGGCTTCATGCGTTGGCTCCGGCGCGGGACGAACATGTGAAAGCGCCCGCCATCCAGGGACGGCGGGCGCGCGGCTTGAATGGTTAAATCTTAGTTTTACGCGTAAGCCTTGTACTTGTCGAGGTAGCGCACCGGCTTCTTGAGCGCGTCGCGGCGGAACGGGTCGCCCAGTTCGCGGCTGACCATGACCTCCAGAACCGTGGTCTTGCCGTCTTTCTGGGCCTCGCAGGCCGCGCGCAGCGCCGGGCCGACATCGCCCAGCTTCTCGATGCGGTGGCCGTCCGCGCCCATGGTCTTGGCAATTTCCGCGAAGTTCGGGTTCTCCAGATTGGTGCCCTGGAAGCGGCGGCCGTAGAAGTCGACCTGGTTCTTCTTCTCCGCGCCCCACTGCCGGTTGTTGAACACCACCGCCGTGACCGGAATGTTCTCGCGCACGCAGGTGAGGATTTCGCCGAAGCTCATGCCCCATGCGCCCTCGCCCACATAGGCGACCACCGGACGCTCCGGCTGGGCAACCTTCGCGCCGATGGCCACCGGGAAGGCGTAGCCGCAATTGCCGAAGCTCATCGCCGCCAGCATCGAGCGGGGACGGTCGAAGCGGAGATAACTGTTCGCCACCGAGCAGATGTTGCCGATATCGGTCGAGACAACCGCGTCCCCCGGCATCGCCTTCTCCAACTCGCGCAGCATCTCGCGCGGATGCATCATGTCCGGCTCTTCCCGGATGACATCCATGCTGTAGGGGTCGGTTTCATGCTTCCAGTTGGAAAGCTCTTCCTCCCACGCGGCCTTTTCCGACTTGATCGTGGCCAGGCGCTCCGCCTCGTTCGCGCGGCAGGCGAGTTCGCGGTTCTGCAGCCCCTCGTAGAGCGCCTCGGCCGTGGCGCGGGCGTCGCCGTTGATGCCGACGGAGATTTGCTTCACCAGGCCCAGCATCTCGGGATTGGCGTCGACCTGGATGATCTCCGCATCCTTTGGCCAGTAGTCGAGGCCGTGCTGCGGCAGCGTGCCGAACGGGCCAAGCCGGCTGCCGAGCGCCAGCACCACGTCGGCCTGCGCGATCAGCTTCATGCCGGCCTTCGAGCCCTGATAGCCGAGCGGGCCGGCCCACAGCGGATGGCTCGCCGGGAAGGCGTCGTTGTGCAGGTAGCTGGTGACAACCGGCGCGTTCAGATGCTCGGCCAGATGGATGCACGCTTCGACGCCTTCGGAATTGATGACGCCGCCGCCCGAGAGGATGACCGGGAACTTCGCCTTGGCCAGCAGTTGCGCGGCCTTCTCAAGGCTTTCTCTGCCGCCCGGGCCGCGCTCAACGCGGATAGGCGCGGGAATGTCATAGTCCGCTTCGCCGTAGAAATAGTCGCGCGGGATGTTGAGCTGCGCAGGACCCATCTTGAGCATCGCGCGGTCAAAACAGCGGCCCGTGATCTCCGCCATACGCGCGGGGTTGTTCACATGGCCCTGGTACTTCGTGATCTCCGAAAAGATCGGAAGCTGGTTGGTCTCCTGAAAGCCACCCAAGCCCATGCCCATCGTGCCGGCCTCCGGCGTGATGCAAACGACCGGCGTATGCGCCCAGTAAG
>CAYYSM010000444.1:0-2047 GCA_964474225.1 uncultured Hyphomicrobiaceae bacterium | reverse complement strand
TGATGAAATACGGCGAGAGATAGCCGCGGTCGAACTCCATGCCCTCGACGACTTCCAGCTCGGTCTCCAGGCTCTTCGCCTCTTCCACCGTGATGACGCCGTCGTTGCCGACCTTCTCCATCGCCTCGGCAATCATGTCGCCGATCTCTTTCTCGCCGTTCGCCGAGATCGTGCCGATCTGGGCGACCTCGGAGCTGGAGGAGACGTCGCGGGCGTCAGTGCGGATGGAGTCGATCACCTGCGCCACGGCCTTGTCGATGCCGCGCTTCAGGTCCATCGGGTTCATACCCGCGGCCACGGCCTTCAGGCCCTCGCGCATGATCGCCTGGGCAAGCACGGTCGCGGTCGTGGTGCCGTCGCCGGCGGCATCGTTGGTCTTCGAGGCGACCTCGCGGACCATCTGCGCGCCCATGTTCTCGAACTTGTCCTCAAGCTCGATCTCCTTGGCGACCGTCACGCCGTCCTTCGTCGAGCGCGGGGCGCCGAAGGATTTTTCGATGATGACGTTGCGGCCTTTCGGACCAAGGGTGACCTTCACCGCGTTGGCCAGCTTGTCGACGCCGTGCATCATGCGCTCGCGGGCGTCAGTGGAAAAACGAATGTCCTTAGCAGTCATGACTGTGTTCCTTACTTCTCAGGTGTTGGCTCACGATCGGGTAGCGGGCGCTCTTAGCCTTCGAGCACGCCCAGCAGATCGGACTCCTTCATGATGAGGACCTCCTCACCATCGATCTTGACCTCGGTGCCGGACCACTTGCCAAACAGCACCTTGTCACCCACCTGCACGTCCAGCGGGATGAGCTCGTTGTCATCGCCGCGGGCGCCCGGGCCGACCGCGACGACTTCGCCCTGCTGGGGCTTCTCGGCTGCCGTATCCGGGATGATGATGCCGCCGGCGGTCTTGTGCTCCTCCTCGACGCGCTTGACGGCCACGCGATCATGGAGTGGACGAAATTTCATCTTTGTTCTCCGTGGTTTGCGCTCCTGGTGCCGGGCACGGCGGAACCGCGTGCGTCCGGCAATAGGTCGTTCAGTGAGGCTTTGTTAGCACTCTGCCGTGGCGAGTGCTAATTACGCCCATCGGAATATGTCTGAGCCTCGCGCTTGTCAATAGATATCCCTCAGTTTCGCACCGCCCACGAGCGCTGCGCCGGCGGAAATTCGCTTGCCTTGCGCCGCCGGCCTGCCTAGCCTCGCCGAAAAGTACCGGCCGCGGCGCGGTGGCGGCTGCTCTCATCCATCAAGGGAGGCTGAAAGATGGGCTTTCTGTCCGACTCTCTGGCGCGTGTGAAACCTTCGCCGACCATCGCCGTCACGCAGAAGGCGCGCGACCTGAAAGCTGCGGGGCATGACGTCATCGGGCTGGGTGCGGGCGAGCCGGACTTCGATACCCCCGACAACATCAAGCAGGCCGCCATCAGGGCGATCGAGCGCGGCGAAACCAAATACACCGCCGTCGATGGGATCCCCGAGCTGAAAGAGGCGATCTGCGGCAAGTTCAAGCGCGAGAACGACCTGACCTACGAGCCGTCGCAGGTGCTGGTCGCGCCGGGCGGCAAGGCCGTCATCTACAACGCGCTGGTGGCGACGCTGAACCCCGGCGACGAGGTCGTCATTCCGGCGCCTTATTGGGTCTCCTACCCCGATATGGTGCTGCTGGCCGGCGGCACGCCGAAGATCGTGCCGACCACGCTGGAGAACCGCTTCAAGCTGACGCCCGAGGCGCTGGACTCGGCCATCACGGCCAACACCAAGTGGTTGATCTTCAACTCGCCCTCCAACCCGAGCGGCGCGGGCTACACCTACGACGAGCTGAAGGCGCTGACCGACGTGCTGCTCCGTCACGAGCATGTCTGGGTGCTGACCGACGACATGTATGAGCACCTGGCCTATGACGATTTCCGCTTCGTCACGCCCGCGCAGGTGGAGCCGGCGCTTTTTGACCGCACCCTGACCATGAACGGCGTGTCGAAGGCCTACGCGATGACGGGATGGCGGATCGGCTATTGCGGCGGGCCGGAGCATCTCATCGGCGCGATGCGCAAGC
>CAYYSM010000443.1:0-2054 GCA_964474225.1 uncultured Hyphomicrobiaceae bacterium | reverse complement strand
CTGTTCCTGGAGTGGCCAAGCGCAAGCCCAACCGTAGCCAGGCCCGAAGTCCGCTGATCGCCCATAAGCAGAACAGTTCCTTGGGCGAGTTCGCCCTCGCTTCGCGTGCACGAGCGCGCAGCCGATTTGCGCATCAGCAGATCATCGCGAGCCAAGGTTCAGACAAGGTTGGATGAGGCCAATGAACAAACCTTGATAGGCCATCTTCTACTGAATTTAGATTTATGTTTTTCAATCTCTCCACAACGCAGCTATAGAACGTCTAAGTTTGATTTCGAAGTCAGCACGCTTGAATTTCTTCTCTTAATTCTGCAATAATCATGAAGGTTTTTTCGGCATCGAGCGCGCGCGGGTGCGCACGTGTCATGGGGTTTTACTTTCTCGTCTCACAAAGGGGGTGCAATGGCTGGACGCAAAAACCGCGGCATGCGTCGCTTGATTTACGACCGAGCCAGAGCGGCGGGTTGCTCGCCCTTCGAGGCGATCGATCAGATCATCGATGAGATGACAAGCTTCCGGTTGCCGGATGAGGATCCCGAACCAGAGCCTTTGATCCGCAATGGAAAGAGGTGGAGCGAATCCTGGCGGCTGCCGCGCTCCGAGCGGCCGCGATGCGGTGCGCAGACGCGCAAGGGCACGCCGTGCCAGCGCCAAGCGCTCAAGAACGGGCGGTGTCCAAACCACGGCGGCTTGTCCACGGGGCGGAAGTCTCCTGATGGCAGAGCCCGGATCGCAGCAGCCCAACGCGCCCGCTGGCACGCCTACCGGGCTGCGAAAACGGGTAAGGTTTAACAAAGGGTGTTGAGCGTTGGTGTGCCGCGTTTTGGGCAGGTCCGGCAATTGAACCTTGGCCGATTTGCCTATTGATTTCGGATAAAATCGGGAGACGAGAGCATGGGCGGACCGGGAAGCGGGCGGCTGATCCATTTTGACCGGCAGAAATCGCTTGAAGAATGCCTCTGGATCGATGTCTGCGACTGGAAGCGGAGGAAACTGCTTGTCCCGGGCACCGGCTTTTGCTGGTCGTGGTCCTGCCGGGGCGAGCGCACCGGCCAGATCCACGTGCGCGCGGGACACGATCATGTCTGGCTCAGCTATCGCGTGCGCCGTCCCGGCGAAGACTGGCGCGATGTCGCCTCGAAAATCTGGCTCACCTGCACACCCTGCCATTTCGGCGGTCAGCGCGTCTGGTTCTGCTGCCCATGGTGCGGACGCCGCGCGCAGAAGCTCTACATGCACCCGACCCATTTCCGCTGCCGGACATGCTGCGGCCTGCCCTATGCCAGCCAGCAGGAGACCCCGCTTGATCGCGGCCTGCGCAAATCGCGCAAGTTGCGGCGCAAACTCGGCGACGATGGCGGGCTCGGCGATCCGATCCTGTGGAAGCCCAGGGGCATGCACTGGCGGACCTTCGAGAGGTTGCGTAACCAGATCGATACTCATGAACACGTCGCCGAAGCCTACTTCATCGAGGCGACCCAACGTCTGCTCGGCCGAGAGTTCTGATCCGCATGCAGCACCATTCCGACAAGGCCCGACACGCCATTGCCGGTTTCAATGGACCGGTTTTCGTGCTCGGTCCGCCGTCTCAGACAGGGGTGCGTCCAGCGCTGTTCATCGACGCCAGAGTTCTTCCCCGCTACACCCGGCAAAAGCGCCTCAAGGATGGCTCGATCGCTTACTATTGGGCCATTCCGACATGGGCCAAACACCAAGGCTGCCCCTTGCCGCCTCGCGCGCTTGGCCAGGATCGGCACGCCGCCTTCATCGCGGCAGAGCAACTGAACCTCGCGTTTGATCGCTGGCGCGAGCGCACAACGCTGCAGGATAGGACACCCATTCCGACAAGGGTAGCGGCTTCATCGGGCAATCGTGCGAGGCCCTCTTGGCGGCCACTGGCGGCCTTGGCTGAGCTCACTCCGGCGCCTGATCCGTGATCGTGGATCGCGGCCGCGGCAGGTCCTTGTAAAGCGTCGAGGGGGCAACGCCGAGGCGCTGGGCGATCTGGGCAACCGTCAGCTTGCCGTCCTGCAGAAGCGTCTGCGCGACATGCA
>CAYYSM010000442.1:0-2057 GCA_964474225.1 uncultured Hyphomicrobiaceae bacterium | reverse complement strand
TAGCTGACCCCGCCCCGGCGCATCTCCGTGTTGACGAAGATCGTCGGCGTGGCGGCAACCCCCAGATCGCGCCCGCGCTGCTTCACCTGTTTCAGGCCCTCGATTATCGTTTGATTCTCCATGCAGCTGTCAAAGGCGGCGCGGTCCAGGCCGAACTCTTGCACAACTTCGTAGATCGCGTCGTAGCGGATTTGCTGCGCGACCCAGCGGCGCTGCTCGGCAAGCAGCTTCCAGTTGGCCGCGAAATAGTGCTCCTCCGGCACGCAGCGCGCGGCAATGGCCGCCGCGCCGGCGCTGCGGCCGATCGGGAATTCGCGGTAGATGAAATGCACCTTGCCAGTGTCGATGAAATTGCGCTTGAAGCGCGGGAAGACATCGGCATGGAAGCGGCGGCAATACGGGCAGGTGAGTGAGGCGTACTCGATCACCGTGACGGGCGCGTCCGGGTCGCCCATGGTGCGCTCAGGCAGCGGGCCAGGCTTCTTGAGCATCTCCAGCGTCGGTCCCGCTCCCGAGGCGATCATCGCCTCCAGCGTTTGCGGCTGACTGACCTGTCCGCCGGCGCAGCCCGCCACCGCCACGGCGACGCCCAACGCCGCAACCCCGCGGGCCATGCGTGCTGCACGGCCCGCCAACGTCTTACGCCCGGTCATCCCGCCTCCCGACGCCGCGTGATGCTCAGCTTTCCTCGGCGTCGTTCAGCATCGGATCGATGACCTGCTGGAGCGCGGAGATCGACTGGTTGCCCTCCAGCTTCTGCCCGTTGATGATCAGCGTCGGCGTGGAGCGGATGTCATATTTCTGGTTGCCGGTGTCGCGCACCTGCTGGATGTAGTCGAGCTTTTCCTGATCGCGCAGGCAGCTGTTGAAGCGCGCCTCGGTGAATCCCGCGAGCTTGGAAATTTGTCGCAGCTCCTGCAGCGGATCGTCCGCATTCGCCCACTGCGACTGCTTCTCGAACAGCACATCCACGAAGTCGTAGTACTTGTCCTGCTCGACGCAGCGCGCAAGCAGGGATGCCGCCGCCGCCAGATTATCCAGCGGGAACTCGCGCAGGATGAATTTCACCTTGCCGGTATCAATGTACTGCTCCTTGAGCTGGGGGAGCGTGTCGGTGTGGAAGGACGCGCAGTGCGGGCAGGTCATCGAGGCGTATTCGATCACCGTGACGGGCGCATCAGGATCGCCCAGCACAATATCTTCAAGCTGCTGGCTTTCCTGCGCGGTCGTCGCGTCGTCCGTCTGGGCTTCGGCCACCCTCGTCGCCTCCTCCGCAGCGGGCGCCGCGTCCTCTCCTGCGGCGGCCGTGGACTGATCCGCAGCAGACGCCGCCTCGTCCGCCTGCGCCGCGGTTCCGCCGTCGATCATCGTTGCGCCAGCGGGCTGCGGCGCGACACTCTGGGTTTGCGCCTCGCCGGCTTCGCGCGCGACGACGCCGGGGGCCGAGACCTCGTGCAGCGCGCTGAGCATGATAACGCCCAGCACCGACAGGCCGGCCACCGCGACAGCCGGGCGGAACACGAACTGGGCCTTGGAACGGGACTTGGTCATCTGCTGTTGCTCCTGAGCATCGGAATTCGGGCCTGACGCGGGCGATCGCCGCGCCTTTGAAACAATCTAATGTTCAGGCCGGATTATTGGCAACCTGGGGCAAGAAAGCGGCCCGTCAGCGGCATTCCAGAGGAATTTTCGGGCGCTGGAAAGTCACAAAAAAGTGTGGTCCGTGTGCAACAGCGCGAAAGTAGGATCAGGCGTCGATCGCGGCGGCGATGCGAGACAGCGCGGTGCGCAAGCGCGGGTCATGAATGCGCTTGACGAGGCCGCGGCGGTCCGGGCGCGGCGCGACCTTCGCCGGCGGCTGGCGGTTGTCGCGCGGGTGCTCCAGCGGCGCTTGATAGAGCCGGATTTGCGCGACCGCGCGAAAGCCGAAATAGCTGTTGATGCGGTCGATGAGCTGGGGCAAGCGGTGCTGCAGTTCGATCGCGCGCGGCCCTTCGACCCGCAGCACGAGCGTGGCGGCGGGCTGCCCGCGCGCTTCCTCCGACGCATCGGGCTGG
>CAYYSM010000441.1:634-2080 GCA_964474225.1 uncultured Hyphomicrobiaceae bacterium | reverse complement strand
GGACGGCCAGGATTGGGAACGCCGCATCGGGACCGGCCTTCGCGAAAGCCGGCTGTTCCTCGCGTTCATCTCGCCGAACTATCTCGCCAGTGAATGGTGCCGCCGCGAGTGGGAACGCTATCTGCAGCTCGAACATTCGCTGGCGCGCGGCGACGATGGCATCAAGCAGATCTACTTTGTAACGGTGCCCCATCTGCATGCCCGCAGCTCCGAAGCAGACCCGCTGCCGGGCGACCTCGCAGATTGGATCGCCGATCTCAGGCGGCGCAACCGAAGTCAAGCCTTTGATCTGCGCGACTGGTACGAGGCAGGCCCGCAAGTGCTCGCCGAACTCGATGCCGCAGACCGCCTTGCCGTGCTTCGGGCCAACCCGCGCGATGACCGCGACGTGTCGCTTGTAGCCCTCGCCGAGCGCATCGCGGAGATCGACCGGTCCATCGCCCAGCGGCTGGACCGCGCCGCGCTTGCGGAACTGGCGATGGAGAACGGCAATATCGGGCGCTCGTACCCGCACTTCGTCGGCCGACACCGCGAGTTGACCCGCCTGCACGATCAGCTCACCGCGAGCCACAAGATCGGGGTCATCTCCGCCCTGCACGGCCTCGGCGGCCAGGGCAAGACCGCGCTCGCGGAACAGTACTCATATGCCTATGCCGAGCACTATGCCGCTGGCGGGCGCTGGAAGGTCACCTGCGAGGGCCGTGAAACGCTGGCCGATGTGCTGGCGCCGCTGATGCGCGAAATCGGCGTCGCGTTGGAGCTGCCGAAAAATGCCAGCGACGGCGAACGCGTCCGCCTGATCCTCGGGGCGCTGCGCGAGCGCACCCGCGCAAATGTGGCCCGCGTCGAGGCCGAGTTATCGAAACTTCCCGACCTGCACACCCCTGAGGGTCATCGGCCGCGCGTGAACCCGGCAACGCTTCTCATCCTCGACAATGTCGACCAGCCCGCGCTGCTCTCCGCGGCCCAGGCCGCGCAAATCATGGCGGAGAACTGGCTGAAGGTCATCGTGACGACCCGCGAGGCTCCGGGCAGCTTCGCTCTGCCGGCCGAACATTTGGCGCCGATCCCCGTCGATGACCTGCCGCTCGAAGATGCGCTCGCCCTGATCCGCGACTACACCCCGCTCGCCACGCCAGAGGACGAGGCCGCCGCGCGCGAGATTGTCCGCCGGCTTGAAGGCTTCACGCTCGCCGTCGAACTGGTCGCGGCCTACCTGCAGGCCAAGGCGGGCGAGGGGTTGACCGCGCTGGGCTATCTACAACGCCTGGACCGCGAAGGCATCGTGGCGACCGACGCCCTGGCCCGCGACCAGCGGACGGCGGACGCCGTGCGCTACGAGCGCGAAAAGCAGATCGCCATTCTGGTCGACCAGATGACGGAGACGCTATCGCCCGAGGCGCGCGAGGCGCTGGCCTTCGCCAGTCTGATGCCCGCCGACCAGAT
>CAYYSM010000441.1:0-624 GCA_964474225.1 uncultured Hyphomicrobiaceae bacterium | reverse complement strand
GGTTTCCTGGGCTGGCCGAAAAGCCCCAGCCCGGCTATCCGGACCCCTGGCTCGGCGTGCTCGGCGAATTGCGCGGCAGGCGTCTGCTGTTGCCGGCCCGGACCCAATCCGACGCCGACACCGAGACGTCCGGCATGGGCTTGCTGCGGCTGCATCGCATGGTCGGCGCGCATGTCGTCGCCTCGATGCCTGGCGATGGGCGCGTGCAACGGATCGAAGCGATTGTCGGCTACATCGATGGGTTTGCCACGGCCTTCGAGCAAAACTGGCGTGATGACCCCGGCCAGTGGCTTGGCTTTCTCGCCCCGATGCGCGCGCTCATCGAGCAGCGTCTGGAGGATGAACCGGACCGCATGGCGCTTGCGACGTCAGCCGCGGTCGCCGCGCGCGCCGAGTTCGAGACCGGCCTGATGGCTGAGGCCGAACGGCTTTATCGGCGCGCGCTGGCGGCCTGCGAGCGCAGGGCATCGGAACACCCGCAAGATGCTGAAGCCCAGCGCGTGCTGTCCGCCGTGCAGAGCGATGCCGGGGAATTTTATGTCCGGCGGGGCGAGGCCGGCGATGCGGCGCGCGCGCTGGCGGCGTTCGAGGAGTCGCATCAGACCCGCCAACGTCTTTTCGAGG
>CAYYSM010000440.1:0-2099 GCA_964474225.1 uncultured Hyphomicrobiaceae bacterium | reverse complement strand
GATCTTGGGTCGGAACTCAGCGCCGAAATGCAGCTCATCCGGCGCGTCCGGCAAGCCGCCGTCATAAAGCGGCTCGAAGAAGGGGGCGGTCTCGCCGGCCTCTGCCGGGGCTTTTTCGATGCGCACGCGTAAGTCGTACCACGCGGCCTGTCCTGTGACCGGATCGGCGTTGGAGTAGCGGTAACCGCCCGCGCCTTCAGGCAGCAGCTCGCCGATCAGGTGGTTGAGCAGGAAGCCGCGCGTGTTCTCAGGTGCGTCGTTATCCAGGTTCCACGCGCCCCGGCGCTTGCCGATGGCGTTCCACGTCCAGACGGTGTCCGGGTTGACCCCGTCCATCAGTTTAACTTGCGCCTTGACCCGGCCGAGATGCCCGATGATCCACACCCAGTCGTCATCCTGAACGCCGATGGCGCGCGCCTTTTCGTGGTGGATGAAGAGGCGGTTGTGCGTCTGGATCTGGCGCAGCCACGCGTTCTGCCCGCCCCAGGAGTGATACATGATCATCGGGCGCTGGGTGATGGCGTGCATCGGGTATTCGTCCGCGGCGATCATCTCCCCCTCAAACGGCGGATACCAGAAGGGCAGGGGATCGAAGTAGCGTTCGACGCGCGCGCGGTGATGCTCCGGCGGGACGGTCTCGCCGTGGCCCCGCGCCGCGAGCCGGAACTTCTGCATCGGCTCGCAGTAGAGCTGGAACACGATCGGCTTGGCCGCGCCCATGAAGCCGACCTCCACGGCCCAATCCAGATAGCCCTTGTTGGCGTGCTTGAAGTATTTCTGGCTGTCGGCGAGATGATGAACGTGGAAGCAGCCGTTCTCGATGTAACGCTCAAGCTGGTTCGGGTTCGGTTCGCCGCGTCCGAACTTGTCGCCGTTCTCTCCGCGCCAGCCAGCCAGCGGGCCGATGCCCGGCATGCGCTCGTGGTTGACGATATAGTCCGCATAGCCGCCAGGATATTTCGCCGCGCCGCCTTCATCGACGAAGCCGGGCAGGCCCAGCCGCGCGCCGAGATCAAGCAGGACGTCCTGGAACGGGCGCACGTCGCGGTCCGGCTGAACCACCGGCTGGCGGATCGCATCGGCGGGGCCGTTCGGTTCGGAAATCGGCCGGTCGAGCAGCGAGATGCAGTCCCACCGCTCCAGATAGGTCGTATCCGGCAGGATCAGGTCGGCATACGGCACCATCTCCGAATAGTAGGCGTCGGAATAGATGATGCGCGGGATCTTGTATTCGCCGTCGTCGCGCTTGGCGCTCAGATATTCCAGCACGGCCGGCACGTTCATCGACGAGTTCCAGGCCATGTTGGCCATGTACATGAACAGCGTATCCAGCGGGTACGGGTCGCTGGTGGCCGAATTGGTGATGACCATGTGCATCAGGCCATGCGCTGCGAGCGGCGCATCCCATGAATACGCCTTGTCGATGCGCTGCGGTGTGCCGTCATCATCGACCAGCAGGTCCTGCGGCCCCGTAGGAAAGCCGAGCGGCGCACCTTTCAGCGGCGTATCCGGCCCCTCGACGCCCGCCGGCTTGATGAGCGGCGGCACCGGCTTGGGGAACGGCGCCTTGTAGCGGAACCCGCCCGGGCAGTCGATCGAGCCGAGCAGTATTTGCAGCATGTGGATGATGCGGCAGGAGTGAAAGCCGTTGGAGTGCGCTGAAATCCCGCGCATGGCGTGCATCGAGATCGGTCGGCCGATCATCTTGTCGTGCTTGCGGCCCGCCCAGTCGGTCCAGGGGATGTCGAGCACCACTTCCTGCTCGAACGCGACTTCGGCGAGTTCGGCGGCGATCCGTCGGATCGTGTCGGCCGGCACCTGGGTCTGCGCGGCGACCGCGTCGGGCGAATAGGCATCGTCGAGGAAGCGCGCGGCGAGAAGCTGGAAGGCCGGCACCGCCTTGCGGCCATCGGGCAATTCGCGCTCGCCGGCAAGCGCGGGGGCGATGTCGGGCAGGTTGGCATTGACCAGCCCGCCTGAGTGGTGATCCCAGGCGAGCGGGTTGCCGTCTTCGTCGCGCGCGAACAGCCCATCATCCCCCGCGCCGGGGTCCTGAATGACCAACCATGGCGCATTGGTGTAGCGCACGAGAAAATCGG
>CAYYSM010000439.1:1775-2101 GCA_964474225.1 uncultured Hyphomicrobiaceae bacterium | reverse complement strand
GCCGTAAGCGGTCAGGTCCACGCCTGTGAGCACGACCTCGCGGTAGCCCTGTTCGGTGAGCGCCGTGATCTGCCGAACCACCTCGCCGGCCGGCACTGAGCGCGACGGGCCGCGGCCATATGGGATGATGCAGAAGGTGCAGCGGTGATCACAGCCGTTCTGGATCTGCACGAAGGCGCGGGCGCGTCCGCCGAAACCGGCGATCATGTGGCCGGCGGTCTCGCGAACGGACATGATGTCGTTGACGAGGAGGCGCGGGGCGTCGCCGGTGCACAGCCGCGCGAAGGTGGCCGCCTGGATCTTCTCGGCATTGCCGATGACGTGGT
>CAYYSM010000439.1:0-1765 GCA_964474225.1 uncultured Hyphomicrobiaceae bacterium | reverse complement strand
ATTTCGGCGAAACGCTCAGGCTCGGTTTGCGCGGCGCAGCCGGTGACGATGATGCGCGCGTTCGGGTTGTCGCGGCGCGCGCGCCGAATTGCTTGGCGGGCCTGCCGGACCGCTTCACCCGTGACGGCGCAGGTGTTCACGATCACCGCGTCGTCGAGACACGCGGATTCGGCGTGCTCCGCCATCGCCCGGCTTTCATTGGCGTTCAGCCGGCAGCCGAAGGTGATGATGCGCGCGCTCATCTCAGGCCACCTCGCGGAAGCCGGCCAGCACGCCGTCGGGTGTGACGTCAATCTCGCCGCGATGTTCCCATTCGACCGGGCCCGTCATGATGATGTGGTCGTCGCGCTCGCGCCAGTCGATGTCGAGTGGTCCGCCCGGCAGATTGATCGTGACGTGCCGGTTTGCGCGCCCGGACCGCGCCGCCGCGACGGCTGCTGCGCAGGCCGCCGTGCCGCACGCCCGCGTCAGTCCCGCACCGCGCTCCCACACGCGCAGGGTGATGCTGTCGCGCGAATCCACTTGTGCCATGGACACATTCACGCGCTCGGGAAACAGGGGATGCTGTTCCAGCGCCGGACCGATCCGCGCCAGGTCGATCGCCTCCGCATCATCGACCCAAAAGATGCAGTGCGGATTGCCGACATTCACCACGCTCGCCATGCCCAGATCAAAGACGTCGTCTTCGGCCGCGCCGGCGCCCGCCGGGCCGATGAACACCTCGTTCGCGTCATCCACCGGATGCGCCAGAGGGATTTCGGCCCAACCAAAGCGCGGCGCGCCCATATCAACCGATGCGGCGTCCGCGCTGTCCGCCTGGGCGGAGATCAAGCCCGAAGCGGTTTCAATGCTGCACTCCCGCGCGCCGCTCTCCCTGGCGAGCAACACCGCAACACAGCGCGAGACGTTACCGCACGCACCCACTTCCGAACCGTCGGCGTTGAAGATGCGCATGAAGACATCGGCGTTGTTCGAGGGCTCCAGCGCCGCGACCTGATCGCAGCCGATGCCCGTTTCGCGGTTGGCCAGCGCGCGCGCAAGAACCTCGGTCACGCGGAACGGCGTCGACCGCGTGTCGGCAATAACGAAGTCGTTGCCGAGACCGTTCATCTTCCAGTAGCGAAGACGGTCGCCGGCCGGCGCGCGCAACACATTGCTCATACGAGGGTTATAAGAATGGTTGAGGCCCTGCGCAATTGCGCCGCCTGCCGACAGCGTGCGTCACCGGGCCGTCATCGCGGAATTTTGTCGCGCCGTTGCGTGAAACTTCTTGCATATGGTGCGCTGCAACGTGACTATGGAGAGTCACGAAGGTGAATCGAGCGGGCCATGACGAAACATCGCGGATTCTTTCTGAACACGCGGCGTGAAAGCGGCCGCTTCGCCCAGTGCGGAGGCCGGCCATGATCGGGATCGTCATCATCACCCACGGCAATCTGGCGCGTGAGTTCCGGGCTGTCCTTGAGCATGTGGTCGGGCCGCAAGACCAGATCGCCGCCATCGCCATCACGCCGGACGACGACATGGAGGAGCGGCGCGAAGCGATCCTGCGCGCCATGAAGTCTGTCGACACCGGCGACGGCGCGGTGCTGCTGACGGACATGTTCGGCGGAACCCCGTCGAACCTGGCGATCTCGGCGATGACCGGCGCGAATGTCGAGGTGATCGCGGGGGTCAATCTGCCGATGCTCATCAAGCTGGCACGCGTGCGCGAGGAGAACCGGTTGCGCGAGGCGGCCGATGAAGCGCGCGAGGCGGGCCAGAA
>CAYYSM010000438.1:0-2104 GCA_964474225.1 uncultured Hyphomicrobiaceae bacterium | reverse complement strand
GTTCTGCTTTCGCTTGTAGTCGTCGGACATTTCCTTGGCGTAGCCGCCGGCCGTTTCCGCCTCGCGGAATTCCTCGTCCTCAACGGCAACGAACTTCGCGCCGAGAGACTTGACCTGCTCCTTCACCGCGGGGCGCACGTCCGTGGCGCTCACCACGCCACCGAGCCGGCGCGCGGTCGCGATCGCCTGCAGTCCAGCGACGCCCGCGCCCATCACGAACACCTTGGCCGGCGGCACTGTGCCCGCGGCCGTCATCATCATTGGCATTGCGCGGCCGAAAGCCGCCGCGGCGTCCACGACGGCCTTGTAACCTGCGAGGTTGGACTGCGAGGACAGCACGTCCATCGACTGTGCGCGCGTGACGCGCGGCATCAGCTCCATCGAGAAGGCGAGAACGCCCTGCTGGGCCAGCGCGTCGATCTTTTCGCGCGGTCCGTAAGGCTCCAGCATCGCCGCGATCACCGCGCCAGACTTCATCGCCTTGATCTGCGCATCGCTCGGCGGACCCACCTTGAGGATCAGGTCGGCGCCCTCGATCGCCGCCTCCGCGGAGTCCGCCAGTTCCGCGCCAGCGTCCTCGTATTCGTGATCGGGAAAATAGGAGCGCGCCCCCGCGCCCTTCTCGATGACCACCTGGCAGCCGAGCTTTATATACTTCTTCGCCGTCTCGGGGCTTAGCGCCACTCTTGGCTCCGTTTCGTCCTCGGCCGGAACGGCGATCCTTATCATTATAAGCTCCGATTATCCGTGTGCGCGCACGCTGTGCGGCTGCAACACCCGGCCCGCGCCCGAGCGTGAAATCTCGGCCGGGACGGTCCGGGCCAGGCCCGCGCAGCGCCCATCAAAGCAGGAAGAACGCCATCAGGATGAGCACGAGCGCGACGATCACCGTGCCCCACTGCGTCAGGGTGATGAAGAGTTGGTAGGTCCGATCGTGTTCCTGATAGTCCATGTTATCGCCTTGTTTTTCGGGATCCGCATCGTCCATATCAGCCCCTTTACGGTGGCGAAACCCCAAAACCCGCGCGACTATAGCAATTCCGGCGAGCGGGGCAAGTTTATCGCGGTCGCACGCGCCGCCGCGCGGTCGTCGCGCGCGCGCAAAAGAAAGAGCCGCCCCGAGGAGCGGCTCTTCACATTCGCCATGATGGCGGACGGCTGCGCCCTGCCGGGCGCGAAGCGGCTTACATCATGCCGCCCATGCCGCCCATACCCATGTCGGCGGCACCGGCGCCGCCCTTGTCTTCCTTCGGCGCTTCGGCCACGCCGGCTTCCGTCGTGATCATCAGGGCAGCCACTGAGGCCGCGTCCTGCAACGCGGTGCGCACGACCTTGGCCGGGTCGATCACGCCGGCTTCGACGAGGTCCATGTACTCGTCAAGCTGGGCGTTGTAGCCCCAGGCCGGATCGTTCTTCTCCAGCACCTTGCCGACCACGATCGAGCCTTCCACACCGGCATTCTCCGCAATCTGACGGATCGGCTCCTGGAGGGCGCGGCGGACGATCTTGATGCCGGCCTCCTGGTCGGCGTTCTCGCCTTCGACGGTGATGGAGTTGACAGCGCGCAGCAGCGCGACGCCGCCGCCGGCGACGATGCCTTCCTCGACCGCAGCGCGGGTCGCGTTCAGCGCGTCGTCCACGCGGTCCTTGCGCTCCTTCACCTCCATCTCGGAGGCGCCGGCCACGCGAATGACGGCCACGCCGCCGGCCAGCTTCGCCAGACGCTCCTGCAGCTTCTCGCGGTCATAGTCCGAGGTGGTGTCCTCGATCTGCGCGCGGATCTGCTGCACGCGAGCCTCGATGTCGGCCTTCGCGCCGGCGCCATCGACGATCGTGGTGTCGTCCTTGGTGATGGAGACGCGCTTGGCCTTGCCGAGCATGTCGATCGTCACGTTGTCGAGCTTGATGCCGAGTTCTTCGGAGACCACCTGGCCGCCGGTCAGGACCGCGATGTCCTGCAGCATGGCCTTGCGGCGATCGCCGAAGCCCGGGGCTTTCACCGCCGCGACCTTCAGGCCGCCGCGCAGCTTGTTGACCACCAGCGTGGCCAGCGCCTCGCCCTCGACATCCTCGGCGATGATCAGCAGCGGCTTGCCGGACTGCA
>CAYYSM010000437.1:0-2107 GCA_964474225.1 uncultured Hyphomicrobiaceae bacterium | reverse complement strand
AGATCGTGCCGATTAGCCCGTCTTCGCGGCCGAGATTTTCCAGCGTGTGGCGATATTGCGCCTCCAGCGCGTCGCCGTCCTTGTTCGCCAGCTTCTCCCAGTTCCATTGCGGCGGCACGGCGGAGGCTTCGTCGAGCCACGCTTCGCGCTCATGGTCCATCTTCAGGAACAGGAGATAGGTGATCTGCTCGATATAGTCGCCATAGGAGATGCCCTGATCGCGCAGCACATGAGCGTAGTTCCAGACCTTGGAGACAAGCTGGTCGTTACCCATCAGGACGCCTCGTAGGAATGAATAATCAATGGTTTGGCGCGCTCCAGATCGTCATGGGATTTCAGGGTCACCTCCAGATCGCCGGTCCCGAAATGGCCAACCTTCCGCACATCGCGGGTGAAGCCTTCTTCCAAGGTAATCGTGTCAGGGGCGATCTTCAGGTAAATCCGAAGGATGTTCAGAGACGTTTTCACTTCTATGCATGCAAAGTTCTTGAGCCGGCGAAAGGCAATATAATAGTTCAACGCCTTCTTGGAAACGTCGTCGCCAAGACCCAGCAGGAAATTTTCAAGATCAGAATACAGGTTGGCAAGTTCTGGACTCGCGTCTGAAATCATCTCCAAAACGGTTTTGTATTTGGTAACCTTGGTCACGCCGGTCACCGGATCGACGGTCTGTGGCGCGGCGGATACGGCTGTCAGAAGCTCCAGCAACAGAAGGTCGTTGCCAAACCTCTTGTAGCGGACCAGTTCAATGTTCCGGCTCATCTGTTTGACGGCGTGTGTGTCGTATTTCGTGAAGTCGGCGGCGATACAAATCAGACGCGGCGCGCTCCACTCAATTTGAGTGGCCGTCTCCGTGCCGAACTGGTCACGCACCAGGATTTCAAAGTCACCCCGGTGGTCCATCAGCCAGTCGAGATAGAACAAACCCTGATTGATAATGTTCTCGGACCGGTCGCGCTTATATTCGATGATGACCGGATAGCTGTTTTCGTCGATGCCCAGCGTGTCCATGCGCCCGCCGTGGGTCGTGGCATATTCCGAGGCGAGGAAGCGCACGCCGAGAAGCGTTTCAAGGTTGTTCTCGAAAATGGTTTGCAGTCCGCGTTCAAGCGGCGCGGACGAGCTTTCCAGTTCACACAGCGTGCTGCTCTGGGTCTGAAACAGCTGCAGGTCGCTCATGCGGTGGCTTTCCTTCGAGGCGTGTCGGATGCGGCGGCGCGGGTTTCCTTGATGCGGGCGAGCAAGGCGGCGGCGGGCTCGTCGGCGGGGTCCTGGGGGACAAGGCGGCCGGCGAAGGCATCCTTCAGGATGGACTGGCGCAGGGAGCCGGAGCGGACCAGTTCGGTTTCGCACAATGATTCGAGATGGGTAATCTTGCTCATGTGCTCATTCACCGACGCAGCAACCTCTTCCTGTTCGGTGAGCGGAGGCAAGGGAACTCTGAAATTACGAATGTCAGTCTGATTTATCTTGTAGATACCCGCAGTCGTCTTAGCGGCCTTTTCAATTTGACTTCGCATAAACGGTGAATTCCAGAGTTGCAGAAACCACCGGGGTGATAGGTAGTCGAGCAAGAGCGGTATTCGGATCATAGTATCCGGGTAGGCTACCGAGTCCGGTTCTTCCTCGACCAAACCGCCACGGCCAACGAAGTGTTTTGAGCCATTCCCACGGCTGACGAGAACGTCACCACGTTCAATAAGGAACGGCTCGGCAGTCGCTGCATCCCAAGCGCCAATCTTTCGCTCCGAGAGGTCGATTCGTCCATCCTTCAACGCGGTAAGGCGCAAGACCGGGAAGCCCTCTGTCGCGTCTGGCACAGAACGACCGTTTGTCAATCCTGCTCTGAGAAGTTGATCGACCGACGCCCACACCCATCCCTCCGGCAGTTCGGGCAGGCCCGAGGTGTCGGGCGCGGCGGGTTCCTTGTATTTGCCGCGGCCCTCCCATTTTTCGCGGCGGGTTTGCAGGATGCGCGCGAGCAGGTCGCGGCCGTGTTCCAGGCGGTGGGCGTTTTCCGCGCGCCAGTCGGCGGTGAGCTGGCCGGTGACGGCGGCCTTCAGCACGGACTGGCGATAGCGCGCGAGCAGCTTCTGCACCTCGCGCA
>CAYYSM010000436.1:0-2114 GCA_964474225.1 uncultured Hyphomicrobiaceae bacterium | reverse complement strand
TGCAGGCGGCGCTGGGCAGCGGCGCGAAGATCGCCACCGGCCAGATCGACTGCGCGATCGCCACCGGATCGGACACGGTGTCGGACGCGCCGATCGTCTTCAACCGCAAGTTCGCCAAGCGGCTCATCAACGCCTCGCGCGCCAAGAGCTTCGGGCAGAAGGTCAAGCAGTTCGGCGACTTCAAGCCGGGCGAACTGGCCCCGCAGGCCCCGAATGTCAACGAGCCGCGCACCGGCCTGTCGATGGGCCAGCACTGCGAGCTGATGGCCAAGGAGTGGGACATCCCACGCGCGGAGCAGGACCTGCTCGCCTACAACAGCCACAAGAACGCCGCCCAGGCCTACAAGGACGGCTTCCTCGACGACATGATCATCCCCTGCGCGGGCGTGTTTCAGGACAACAACATCCGCGAGGACATCGACCTTGAGAAGATGGGGACGCTGAACCCCGCCTTCGACAAGTCGAAAAACGGCACGCTCACGCCAGCAAACTCAACCCCGCTGACCGACGGGGCGGCGGCCGTGCTGATCGCCTCGGAGGACTGGGCGAAGGAGAACGGCCTGGTGCCCCAAGCCTACATCGTCGAGAGCCAGACGGCCGCCATCGACTTTGTCGGCGGACGCGGGCTGTTGATGGCCCCGACCATCGCTGTGTCGAAGATGCTCGACCGCGCCGGACTGAGCCTGCAGGACTTCGACTTTTACGAAATTCACGAGGCGTTCGCCGCGCAGGTGCTGTCCACGCTCAAGGCCTGGGAGTCGCCGGAATACTGCCGCGAGGTGCTGGGCCGGGACGCGCCGCTCGGGCCGATCGACCGCAGTAAGCTGAACGTGCGCGGCTCCAGCATCGCCTATGGCCACCCGTTCGCGGCCACCGGCGCGCGCATCACGGCGCATCTGGCGAAGCTGCTGAACGGGCGCGGTGGCGGACGCGGGCTGATCTCGATCTGCACGGCCGGCGGCATGGGCGTCGCCGCGATCCTGGAGGCCCCGCGCACGGAAGACGCCGCAGCTTAAAAACGTCTGTCATTGCGAACGAAGTGCAGCAGTCCACTTAAGGTTCTGTGGCCAAGCACTGGATTGCTTCGGCCTCACGGCCCGACAATGACCTCGCGGATGCTTGGCCTCACTCCTCCGCCTTCAGCCGGCCGAGACAGTCCTCCCGGATCGAGGCCAGCTCTTTCAGCGTCGAGTCGATATCGGCGCGCTTGCGCTCCAGGTCCTCGATCGCCTGCTCCACCTTGTTGAGAAGGTGCCGCACCTGGAGAATCTGCTCCGGGTCCTCGTCGTACAGATCGAGATATTCCGCGATTTCCTGCAGCGAAAACCCCAGCCGCTTGCCCCGCAGGATGAGCTTTAGCCGCGCGCGGTCCCGGCGGTCATAAACGCGGTTGACGCCCACGCGCCGCGGCTTCAGCAGCCCCTTGGTCTCGTAAAACCGCACCGCCCGCTGGCTGATGCCCAGTTCCTCGGCCAGTTCGCCGATGCCATAAAGGTCCTGCTGGTCGCCGGACGCGCCGCCGGTCTCGTCCTGCATCTCGGATTGTGGGTTTTTCGCCATAGCTGCGGGCACTTGTCGCGATCGGAGAGACACTACCATGCGCGCTTTCAGGGCCGGCACAATGAACGAAATCAAATCCGCCGAAAACCCGGCCCTTGCAACACGGGTGTCACTTTCATAACACAATCGCCGCGATGATGGACGCAGGATGGGGCGAAGAACAAGGCCAGCCGGCGATAACCCGCGTTCACTGCGAAGGAGCCGGGGACGCGCGATTGAAAGGCGCGATCGACACTATCCTGCGCTGGACTTAGGCTTCGTTTCCGATTAAGGGGAAACCAGCAATCCGCTGGGGCACCGATATTTTCCAAGCATGAAGTTTGCGTGCATTCCAGATCGGCGAATGACAAACCAGCCACGGCAGGCAGGGGGTTCGGTATGGACGAAGTCGCTTCCAAAATCATAGAGATCCTGAAAAAGAACATGAAGGATCCGCCGGAGACCATCTCTCTGGACACAAAGCTCAGCGATCTGCAGATCGAGTCGCTCGACCTGGCTGTGATTGTCTTCGACATCGAGGACAGCTTCGGCATCGAAATCCCTTACAACGCCAA